>CALLAV010000140.1 GCA_938001995.1 uncultured Amylibacter sp.
AGCCCGCTGGACCCCACAAAACTGTGGATGTGCGACTGCGGGTTTGCCGTAACCTTCGCATGGATCAAGGCCTTTGAACCTGCTCTAAATCTGCCGATTGATTGGCCAGATATAGTGCGCGATTATGACGAACGCTTGCAAAAATTTGATGTGGTCGCGGCAGAGCTGGAGGCCTATCGCCCAGCTATGGAAGACTACCTCGAAAAGGCGAAACCGCTTACTTCTCGGTGAATTTCAATTCAATGCGACGGTTCAACGCCAAGGCCTCGGGGCTGTCGCCATCCACAATCGGTTGGAATTCCCCAAACCCGTTCGCCGCCAATCGGCTGGCAGGCACGCCAAGGTCGGAAATCAAGTATTTCACCACCGAAAGTGCGCGCGCCTGCGACAGCTCCCAGTTATCGGCATAGGCTCCTGTGCCAGACAATGGAATCTTATCCGTGTGCCCATCAACGCGCAAAATCCAGTCAATCTCTGCCGGAATTTGATCTGCTACATCTAGGATGATGCTCGCAACCTTAGCGATTTCTTCCTGCCCACGCGGCCCCAAATCCGCCGATCCTGCACCGAACAAAATCTCGGACGAAATCACGAACCGATCTCCGACAATTCGAATGCCGTCACGGCTGCCCAATACATCGCGCAGGCGACCAAAGAACTCAGAGCGGAATTTGCGCAAATCCTTCGCCTCTTCTTCCAGCCGTTTGCGCTCTGCCTCTTCCAACGCGGCTGTTTTCTCATTGGCGCTAGCCAGCTTTTTCTGCTCTGCCGCCACACGCGCCAGCGCTGTGTTCAGGTTCGCACCCAGTGATTCAATTTGTACTTTGCTTTTCTGATCCGCCGCATTGGCGAAATCGAGCAGGCCTTGCAGCGTGTCCAACTGTTTGCGCAATTCTACCGTTTGTTCGTTCAACAAGGCCACCTTGCGCTGCGCTTCCAAGCTGACCTCTTGCTCTTGGCTCAACTCTTGACGCGCAATGACCAAAAGAGCCGCTTGGCGTTCGGCTTCGCTCAAATTCTCGGCCGCTTTCACATCCGCATCCGAAACCTCTGCCCGCGCCGCTGCCAGCAAAGTCAGCGTATCTTCTGCCTCTTTGCGCTGCACTTCCAGTGCTAGCGTCATTGCCGTCAATTCGTCCTCTGCGCCTTTCAACTTTTCACGCAATGCTGCCGCCGCTGCCGCTTCGGCCAGCTTGGCTTGTTCCGCTTCGGACAAGCCGTTCACCAATTCGTCCAAGCGGGCGCGCAACTGTTCTTCGGTCAGTTGTTGCGCGGCCAACGCTTGCTGGGTTTCGCGTAGATCCTTTTGCGTTTCAGACAATTCAGATCCAGACGTTCCCATCGCACCCAGTGCTGCGCTCAAGGAAGCACGCGATCCTTCCAGATCCGCTTGGGATTGCGCCAGCAATGCCAATGCATCCGCGAGCGAGGTGTCTTTGTCGCTCACATCTGCCTGTAAATCCGCGATCAAGGCCTCTAGGGCCTCGCGCCGTGCCGCCGCCAGTCGAGCCGTCTCCGCACTTGCATCAATCTCGTCGCGCG
Organism: uncultured Amylibacter sp.; assembly: GCA_938001995.1. Taxonomy (GTDB): domain Bacteria; phylum Pseudomonadota; class Alphaproteobacteria; order Rhodobacterales; family Rhodobacteraceae; genus Amylibacter. The sequence continues at coordinate 1,543 of CALLAV010000140.1, forward strand.
CCTGTGCCAGCGCCAATTGCAGCGCTTCTTTTTCAGAAATCACCGCCAAATTCGCCTGTTCAAGCGCATCCTTATCTGCCAGCAAAACACGGTTCTGTTCGGCCAATGCCGCCTCTCGCTCTGCCGCCGTCGCCGCCTCACCCGTCAATATAGCGATCCGCGATTGGCTTTGTTCCAAATTGCCAGAAAGATCACGGTTCTGCGCCAACAAAGATGCGACTTGTTCTTCGAACCCAGCAATTTGCGCGGCCTGATTTTCAGATTGCGCCGACAGATTTGCGATCAATGCGGCCTGTGCTTCGGCTTCTGTGCGAGCCGTATCAAGCGTGGCTGTCAGAACATCCACATTGCCCGACAACTCCGCCGAGCGCGCCTGCTCCAACCCCAACGCCTCTGCCAATCCTGACAGCTCGTTTGTCAGCGCATCTAATTCTTCGTCTTGCCCTGTGATCGTGTCGCGCAGCACGAATTGCACCACCATGAAAATGGTCAGTACAAACATCAGCACCAACAACAGCGCCGTCATGGCGTCCACAAATCCGGGCCAGATATTCGCTGAAAATCGGTTTGCCGCGCGGCGGTTAAGGGCCATGATTACCCCTTATCACCAGAGTTTTCGGACACCCCAATCGCCTTGCGCAGCGTGGATGTCAGCCCCAGCAAATCACTGCGCAGATCGCTGACTGCATCTTGGCGACCTGCGGTCATTTCCTCTAGGATGCGCAGAAGTTGCGTGTCGATATTGCGCAGTCGTGACTTTGCCTCTGCGTCCCAAATCTCGTCGCCTGCTTTGTTCCCAAGTGCATCAATCAACTGCTTCTGGCCATAGGCAATCTGTTCCACCAGCTTATCGCCCACACCCTGTGATTGCGCGGTGCTTTCAGCCAATCGTTCTACCACTTGCGTCAGGCGATCCACCCGCGTGTCTGTATCATCGCGACGTTCTTGGCTTTGGCGTAGAAGGTCATGCAGGTTTTCAATCTGATAGGTCGTGTGCTCCAACATATCGGCAATGGCAAAGTTTTCGACGTTCCCCATGTCTCCTTCGCCGCTTGTCACACCAATGCGCGTGATGGACGAAAGCCACTCTTCCAGCTCGCGATAAAACCGGTTCTGCCCACGCCCTGCCAACAGATCGAGCAAGCCAACAACCAGCGACCCTGCAAGCCCCAAAAGGGATGAGCCAAAGGCCGTTCCCATGCCGCCCAACTGGCGTTCCAGCCCTGTCATAAGGTTGTCGAACACGTCCATCGAACTTGCACCTTCTTGCGGTGCAAGGGACCGGATCGTGTCCACAACAGCAGGAACGGTGGTCGCAAGACCATAGAACGTCCCCAAAAGACCCAGAAAGATCAGTAAATTAATGACGTACCGCGTGATTTCGCGCCCTTCATCCAATCGTGTCGCGACACTGTCCTGAATGCTTTGTGTACTGGTAGAGGTCAGAGACGTGCGCGCACCGCGTTTGCGCAGCAGATGCGCCAACGGGGCCAGCAATCCAGGGGCGCTGACGAATTCATGGCCAGGGCGATCCAGCGCAAAGCCTTCGATCCAACTAACCGAACTGACAAGGGTGAACACCTGCCAGAAACAGGCCAGAATCCCAAACCCGAACACCAGCATAATAAAGCCGTTCAGATACACATTCGCCATGAAAATAGGCAACAAAGACTGATAAGACAGGAACGCGCCAATCGCCACCATCACGACGAACATCAACATCATGAGGATCTGCCGCACTGGCTGCGTAAAGTGCGGGTCTGATTTGCGATCTGCCTGTAACATCTTGGTTTGCCTGATACCTGCTTGCGCGTACCCTACCGTGTCCCCTCTTTGTTGCCAAACGCAAAGTTAAAGCCCAAATTTTGAACTAAACCATTGTAAATCGCATCAAAAATCCCCAAATATCACCGTAACAAGCACATTTTTGGAGGAAACACTTTGGAACTACTCGGGTTTGAATCCGTTGGCATCACCGCCATCGCCATACTGATATTTGCAATTGTCTTAATCTTTATGATGGTTCGTTCCGTCCCACAGGGCGAAGAATGGACCGTAGAACGTTTTGGCCGTTACACACGTACACTAGCACCTGGCTTGCGGTTCTTGATCCCGATTATGGACAAGATTGGCGCAAAAATTAACATGATGGAAACCGTGCTCGACATTCCAAGCCAAGAGGTCATCACTCGCGACAACGCGATGGTCGTTACAGACGCCGTAACTTTTTATCAGGTCGTAGATGCCGCCGCTGCTGCCTACGAGGTGCGCGATTTGTACCGTGCACTTGCAAACCTTACACAGACTAACATTCGTTCGGTTGTCGGCTCGATGGATTTGGATGAAAGCCTGTCCAACCGCGAAGTAATCAACGCTAAACTGCTCAATGTCATTGACGAAGCGGCCCAGCCTTGGGGTGTCAAAGTAACCCGCGTCGAAATCAAAGATCTTGCGCCGCCACCAGACATCAACGAAGCTATGGCCCGTCAGATGAAGGCCGAGCGGAACAAACGTGCCGAAATCTTA
>CALLAV010000141.1 GCA_938001995.1 uncultured Amylibacter sp.
TAGGCCTCGGCACTCGGTTTGGGATGAAATTCGCTGTGTTCAATGCCGTAGATCGCATCGAAAATACCCGTAAGCCCGCGGGCTTCAAGCACGCGATCCGCGTGAAACTCCGACCCGTTGGTATAGACAATCTTGCGCCCAGGTAGGGATTGAATATGGCCGCGTAGCATTAGGTCTTGGGGGACGTGATCTAGTGATATGTCATGGACATCAAACAGATAGGGCATGGGATCAATGTCGTGTTCCCGCATCATCCCCGACAGTGTGGTGCCGTATTTTTGCCAATAGTGATTGCGCAGGTAATTTGCGCGGTGCTGATCCACGCCCAGCTCGCGCATGACGTAATCGGTCATCTTGACTTCTATCTGGTCAAACAGCGCACATTCGGGCGGATACAGGGTGTTATCAAGGTCAAAGACCCAAGTGCTGACGTGATCAAAACTGGTTTTCATTGGGCGAGCCTAGGGCCTGATTGCGCTGCGTGAAACCGAAAATTTCGGGCAAATGACCCGAGTTCGGTTCAATCCCCTTGTTCTGCGCCCCAAAGCGGGTAACGTTCAGCAAACGCACGGGCACACGGGCGGCCAATGGGATAGATGAATGACACCGAGTGAAAAAATTGCGCAAGCGCGCAAGCTACTGGAAGAAGCGGGCAAAGACCTAACGAAATTGCTGCAAACGGAACGCAGCCGCAATCGCGGCGCTATTGTTCGCGAATTGCACAGCATTGGACCGTTGCGCGGTGAAGTTGCACAGCATTATTCACAAGCTGGACAAGACCGAATTGTGGACGCAATGCTGGGCCACAAAACGGGTGGTGTGTTTGTGGATGTAGGCGGATACGATTGTGTAACAGGATCTAACTCCCTGTTTTTTGAGATGTTTCGCGGTTGGAGCGGTATTCTGGTTGAACCTGCCCCGACACAGTTGCGTAAAGCCGAGGCCGTGCGTCGCTGTCCTTGTTTGGGCTACGCGGTGGCGGGCGAAGCGGGCACGCTAGAGTTTATGGAAGTGACCAAAGGCTTTACCCAGATGAGCGGGTTTCTGGACAGTTATGATGCTGATTTGCTGATGCGGGTGCGCGGTGACAAACGCCACGAAGAGGTCGTTCACACACTGGAAACCAAAACACTGAACGATATTTTAAGCGACCAAAAGATCAGCCAAGTGGATTTCTTATCGCTGGATGTTGAAGGCGGCGAGATGGGCATTCTAGAGAGTTTCGATTTTAAAGCCGTGGACGTAGCTATTTGGTCCATTGAAAATAACGCCCAAGATACGGCCATACCCGAGATTATGCGGGACAACGGTTTTGATCTGGTGGAATTTGCGGGTGTCGATGACATTTTCCGCAAAAGACAAGACGCATGAAGGGGGAGCCAACAATGCAGCATGAACCAAAAGACGCCTATGACCTGATCCTGAACGCCATCGACATTGGGGTCTATCGCCCAGGTGATCGCTTGGTGGAAAGCGAATTGGCAGATCGCTTTGGCGTGTCCCGCACCCCCGTTCGAGAGGCCTTGCAGCGGTTGGAAACCCAAGCCATGTTGACCCGCGACGGGCGTTCGCTGATTGTCTCTTCGCTAGATCACAACCAAATGGCAGAGTTGTATGAAGTGCGCGCGGAATTGGAGGGATTGGCGGCTGCACTGGCGGCGAAACATGCCTCCCCAGAAGAGATAAAAGTCCTTTATGATATGGTTGAAGAGGACCGCAAATACCTCGATAACCCGCGCGAATTGTCTATTGCGAACCGTCGCTTTCATCGCCAAATCCATCTGGCCAGCCGCAATCGGTATTTGGTGCAGCAATTGGAAATGGTGCATCGCTCGATGGCGCTGCTGGCGGAAACGTCTTTGGCTGCGGATGGGCGTGGTGAAATGGCGCTGGCCGAGCATTTGGCACTGGTTCAAGCCATTGAAGCGGGCAACGCAGAAGACGCGGATCGGTTGTTAAAAGACCATCTTTCCTTTGCCTTCCAAACCCGTTTGAAAGCGGATGCAGGCGGCGTGAAATCACCAAATGTCTGATGATTTGGTCCAAGACCTGGCCGACGACATCGCCTTTGGCCGCGATGTACGATCTGTGGCGGGTGTGGTTGATGATTTGGGGCAAGCCTATGATATTCAAGACCAATTACGGCCGCATTTGGGCGCGACCTGTGGGCGAAAGATCGCAGCGAACGCACCCGCATTGATGCAAGCGGCTGGGTTGGATGCACCAATTGTGGGCATGATTACGGGCCGGGCTGCGCGGGCTTCTGGGGTAGAGTTGCGGCTGTCAGAATACGCGCAACTTGCGCTCGAGCCAGAGTTTGCGGCTGTGATTGGGACCGACGTGCCGATGGGCACGGTTTTGGATGCCGCATCGCTGCGCAACTATGTGGGTCGGTTCTGTATGGCCTTTGAAGTGTTGGACAAGCGCAATGATGTGCATGCCATGCACGGGCCGACATTTGTGGTGAACAATGTGTTTAATGCGGGTGTGGTTCTTGATGATGCGCCCCTTGATGTGAACGCGTTGGAACAGGGCGCGTATTTTGCTAACTTTACTGCAGCAGGTGATGTGATTGTGTCAGGCGAAAACACCGCGCCCCAAAATCCGATTGCGGCCTGTGCCTTTGTGGTCAATCACTTTACAGCCCGTGGTGAGACAGTCAGGGCAGGCGAGGTGATCCTATGCGGCGCACATCACCCGCCGATGGTCATCGAGGCAGAAGGCAAATATGTTTTCGCGCTGTCTTCGGGCGAAGAGGTCAGTCTTTCAATTTCTGCCTGATAGCTGGCGTCATTGATGCCATGTTCGGTCTTGTCCCAGTAAGTGGGGTGCATGAACAGCTCCCATATGGCTTTGTAGGCGGCGAACGCGCCAAGGGGCCAATAGACCAGCATCAGCGGAACATAAGCGTAAAGCGAACCGCCGCCACGCGCTTTGACCGCAAACGCACCGAGCAGAAGTAGAAAAATTTCTGTGGCAACGAAGCTGACAATCAAGGTCGTGAACAGTACGGGATTGATCAGATCATAAAGCGGGAGGCGGAAACCGACGGTGAACAGCCACATTGGTAAAACGATGGGCACGGCAGCAAAAGACGACACCGTGCCGAGCATTTGAACCTGAAACACCAGAAATCCCGTAAAACCGAGCTGTTTGAACAATTGAACAGGGCGACGCATGTGGATCATCCACGTAAGCAAGAACCCCTTGAGCCAACGAGAGCGCTGGCGCACCCAAGGGAGCACGCGAAAGTTGGCTTCTTCATAGGTGGTCGCATCGCTCCACAAACAGCGATACCCAAGGCGGTGCAGGCGCAGACCGAGATCCGCATCCTCTGTCACATTTTGTGCGTCCCATCGGCCCAGCTTTTCAAGAACACTGCGTTTGAAAAAGACCGATGTGCCGCCCAAAGGAATGGGCAGATTGAACCGTTCTAATGCCGGCAGTATGACGCGGAACAAGATAGAGTATTCGATAGTGAAGCAGCGCGATATCCAATTCGTCGCGCTGTTGTAATAATCCAACTGACATTGCACGCAGGCCACGCTTTCATCTGCCTTTTCAAGGGTTTGCGCGACGCGGTATAATTGATCTGGTTCCGGCGCATCCTCCGCATCGTAGATCCCAATCACCTCGCCACTGCAAAAATCGAGCGCGTAATTCATCGCTCGTGGTTTTGTTTGCAGCGTGTCGGCAGGAACCTCAATTGTTTTCATCCAATAGGGCAGCCGACATTTTGCGAGGTGGTCTTTCGTGGCCGCATCGTTTTCTTCGTAGACAAGGCAGATTTCCAGCAGCTCCTTAGGATAGACCAGCCGTGCCATGCGTTTGATCAGGCGATCAACGATGTCTTCTTCGCGCAACAGAGGCACAAGTATCGACATTTTCGGAAAGGATTTGGGACGTTTCAGGGCCTGCTTTCTCCGCGCAGTTTTGAGGCTTGTGACCAGCATGGTGGCCTTGAAAATACCATTGGCCAGCAGTGCAAACAGGATCCATCCAAACAGAAAATTGAAAAACAGGGTAGGGGCAAGAAACGCAAAACTGCCGGCAATCAACGCGAGCGCAAGACCAAAACGGCGTGGGCGTTTTCCTGTCCAATTACGGCAACTTAGGTTTGCATCGACATATTCGTTGGCCGCGTTTGACAGCTGCGTGCGGTGCGTCTTTTCATGATACCGCGTGATGGCCGATTTGGGGGCAAGCACGAACTCAAACTGTGCTGCAAACGGTTCCACATGTCGCAAAATCGCTGGAATGTCTTCGGGGTCAGACACCGCAATCACCAGTACATCGTCAATGTGTTTCCACGGCACAAACGAATGGCGCAGGCTAATGGCTGGTGCAACAAGCGACGATAATAGACGGCTTGGCGGATCAATCGTCAGATCAACGATCCGCAGGTTGGATTGTTCAGCGGAAGCGCGCAAAAGCACATCTTCATTTGCATAGCCAAGACCTTGGAGGAGATCTGTCAGCTTTGCATTTTCAAAATTTTGTAGCGCCACTGCCTTAAACATGTCGGCAGGAGACACATCACCGCGTTCAACAAGAACATCCTGCAATGATTGTCGCGTCTTAAACGATGCAGCAGGGCGTTCCGAAAAACCGGTGAATTTATGTAGTGGCGAGGCCATAAGTGTCCCTAAAAATAGTAGGAACACTTTGGGAGCGTTTGGTTAACTGTTCGTTAACAATACAACCTTTAGGCCATATTTGCCGCAAATCGTTCGAATAGGTAGAAACTGTCTTGCGGGCCGGGGCTGGCTTCTGGGTGGTGTTGAACGGAAAACACGGGGCGATCTGTCATGCGGATGCCGCAGTTGGACCCATCAAACAGCGATGTGTGGGTTTCTTCGACCCCTTTGGGCAGGCTTTCTGCGTCCACAGCAAAGCCGTGGTTCATGGAGGTGATTTCGACCTTGCCCGTGGCGTGTTCTTTCACAGGATGGTTCGCGCCATGATGACCGTGGTTCATTTTGAGCGTTTTGCCACCAAGAGCGAGCGCAAGCATCTGATGTCCCAGACAAATTCCGAAGATTGGCAAATCGGTTTTGTCCAAAATTCCTTGGATCATCGGAACGGCATATGCGCCTGTGGCCGCTGGATCACCAGGGCCGTTTGACAGGAAAACGCCCTGTGGATCGTGGGCCAAGACGTCCTCGGCAGTAGCGGTTGCAGGTAAGACAGTTACGTCGCAGCCCGCTGACGCAAGGCAGCGTAGAATGTTGCGTTTTGCACCGTAGTCAATCGCGACGACACGTTTTCCAGGGCCTTCGCGTTTGGTGTAGCCTTCTGGCCAAGCCCACCGCTGTTCATCCCAGCGATAGGACTGCGCACAGGTTACATCTTTGGCAAGGTCTAGCCCCTCAAGGCCGACAAAATCGCGGGCTTCTTGGAGAAGGGCAGGCATGTCGAATTCGCCTTCGGGATTGTATTCGATCGCCACATGTGGCGCCCCTTGCATCCGAATGGCGCGGGTCAGGCGGCGTGTGTCGATGCCACCAACACCGATGCGACCCCGACGTGACAACCATGCAGATAGGGTTTCTTCACTGCGATAATTCGATGGTTCGGTTGGATCCCACTTTACGATCATAGCGCGCGCGACGGGATCGGCGGTTTCGTCGTCTTCGGTGTTTACGCCCGTATTGCCGATATGAGGGAAGGTAAACGTAATGGCCTGTCCAGCATATGACGGGTCGGTCATGATTTCCTGATACCCTGTCATCGCCGTGTTAAAGCACAGTTCTGCAACGGTTTTTCCAGGTGCCCCGAAGCCGCGACCGTAAAAGGTGCTGCCGTCGGCAAGGACAACACAAGCGGTTGGATGATCGGATGTTTCTGGCGAAGTCATGAGCAGGGGTCCTTGAGCCAAATTTGCGCGAAACTACGCTTGGGGGGCGGAATGGTCAAGGGTTTGCTCCAATTGTTATTCTGTTTAAAAACAGGCGGTTGAGTTTTTCGTTCTGAGTTGTCTTGTCTGGGAAATCAGGGTAGAAGCAGCACTTCGATTTATCGCAACGGCCGGGAAGCAAACCAATGCGCGACGAGATCAATACACACGTCAAACAAGCAATGCGTGACAAAGACAAAGACCGCCTGACGACGCTGCGGTTGATCAATGCTGCGATCAAGGATCGTGACATTGCGGCGCGTTCCGAAGGCAACTTTGATGGCGTGTCCGACGACGAAATTCTGCAAGTTTTGACCAAGATGGTTAAGCAACGCAACGAAAGCGCCAAAATCTATGAAGAAGGCGGTCGTCTGGAATTGGCGGAAAAGGAACGGGGCGAGATCGGTGTGATCGAGCAGTTCTTGCCAAAACAGATGAACGACGATGAGTTGCGCGCTGCTGTTCAAAAAGCCATCGGCGACACAGGTGCCGAGAGCATTCGCGACATGGGGCGTGTTATGGGCACGCTCAAGGGCGCGTATGCCGGTCAAATGGACTTTGGTAAAGCGGGTGGTGTGGTTAAGGAGCTGCTCGGCAGCTAGGCCCTATTGTGGGGGTGTCGCAGACGCCTCTGCCAGTTTCTTTCGCAGATCACGGTGCAGGTCCTTGCGCTCTTCGCTGGTAAGGAATGCACCCAGTTCAATTTCGCGCCCTGCGCCCTTCAGGGTAAGGTAGTTTTCAATCTTGGATGTGTTCTTCATGTGCACTGTCACCCAATAGGGATTGGCTGTCCAATATTGATCTGCCTTGCGTGGGTTGTGGCGGTGCACGGCGATCAGGTCGGACCAAAGCCGCAACTCTTCGCTCAGCGTACCGTCCTTGTCGTTGCGTCGGATAAAATACCACAGCGCGGCCACAGCGGGGGCCACAAACAGCAACAGAGTCCAAAGCGCCTGCGTCCCCAAAAACGCAAGCAAGGGCAGCAGGAACGCGCAAGCGGTGAACATGATCGTCGCGCCAAAGCCAAAGTTGCTGAGCGAGCGGTAGGGTTTGATGCTGGTCTGAAACAAGGGCGCATCTGTGCGAGACATCGCGGCCAGAAACGCATCTTTGGCATCGTTGGGTGTTGGGGGGGATTGGGTCATCGTCTACATGTCTTTTGGTTGTATCAAATGATAGGTTTAATGGCTGTCACGGCAATAGGTTATGAGGGTTTCGTGCGGCCCCAGATGATTAAATAGATCACAATCAGCCCGAAAACGACAAATGACAGGACACAGAGCATAGCGCCGAAAGTGCTTATCTTGTTCCAAGTGGCAAATGCTTCTGGGTAATCAATGTAGCGCCGCGGCATGCCCTGACGGCCCAAAAAGTGTTGGGGCACAAAGGTCATCAACGTTCCCACAAACATCAGGCCAAACTGCGTTGCGCCCGCCCAAAATGGAACGTGGCGGTTCGTCCATTTGTGAATAACCAAATAGAACACTGCGAAGACCAGAAACACCAAGCCAAGGGTCATAGCATAGTGGAAATGCGCTACGACATAGTAGGTGTCGTGGTAGACGCGATCCACGCCGCTGTTTGACAGGGCAATGCCTGCGCCCCCCGCCATCACTGCAAAGACCAGCAAACCCAAGACCCAAAGAAAAGCGATCCGCATATATAAGGTCCTATCCCATCTTGAAACGAAAAAGGGCTGGAGTTGATCCAGCCCTTTTGAAGATTATGACCAATCAGGCTAATGCCCTTTTTGGTGATCCCACATGTCTGGTGTAGGAAGCGTTTCGAACGTGTGCTCTGGTGGAGGGGACGGCAAAGTCCATTCCAGCGTATCCGCACCTTCGCCCCAATAGTTCTCGTTGTTCTCTTCGATCTTTTTGCCCCACAGAAGGCAATAGAAGATGAGACCAATGAAGAACAGGAAGGACGCGAAGGACAAGAAGGCACCGTAAGAGGAGACTTCGTTCCAGAGCGAGAACTGTTCTGGGTAGTCGATGTAACGACGTGGCATACCCTGACGACCCAAGAAGTGCTGTGGGAAGAAGGTAATGTTAGCGCCGATGAACATCATCCAGAAGTGCAGTTTACCTGCCCATTCGGGGTAATGCTTGCCCGACATTTTGCCAAACCAGTAATACACGCCTGCAAAGATACAGAACACTGCACCCAGCGACATTACATAGTGGAAGTGTGCAACCACATAGTATGTGTCGTGATAGGCGCGGTCTACACCAGCCTGTGACAATACGATCCCTGTAACCCCACCAACGGTGAAGAGGAACAAGAAGCCAAACGCCCAGTACATTGGTGTTTTCATCTCGATCGAGCCGCCCCACATGGTCGCGATCCATGAGAAGATTTTGATCCCAGTCGGAACCGCAATCACCATCGTGGCGAGCATGAAGTAGGACTGCTGTGTTAGCGACATACCAACAGTGTACATGTGGTGTGCCCAAACAACGAAGCCAAGCGCGCCAATGGCAACCATCGCATAGACCATCGGCAAGTAGCCAAAGATCGGTTTACGAGAGAAGGTCGCGATGACGTGGGACACGATGCCAAAGCCTGGAACGATGATCATGTATACTTCGGGGTGACCAAAGAACCAAAGCAGGTGTTGGTACAACACTGGGTCGCCGCCGCCTGATGGGTCAAAGAAGGTCGTGCCAAAGTTACGGTCTGTCAGCAGCATGGTGATCGCACCGGCCAGAACTGGCAAGGACAAAAGGATCAGGAAGGCTGTGACGAAGATCGACCATGCGAACAGTGGTGCTTTGTGCAGGGTCATCCCCGGCGCACGCATGTTCAAGAAAGTGGTGATCATGTTGATCGCCCCAAGGATGGACGACGCACCAGAGACGTGTACCGCGAAGATGGCAAAGTCCATGGACATGCCTGCTTCTTTCACGGACAGCGGCGCATATAGCACCCAACCCACACCAGAGCCTGCTTGACCGTTACCACCTGGGGCAACAACGGACAGAATAGCCAGCGTGGAGCCTGCGACATACATCCAGTAGGACAAGTTGTTCATCCGCGGGAACGCCATGTCAGGCGCACCAATCATCAGAGGCATGAAGTAGTTACCAAAGCCACCAAACAGCGCAGGAATAACCACGAAGAACATCATCAAGATGCCGTGGCCTGTGATCATCACATTCCAAAGGTGACCGTTAGGCGTACAGTTCTCGACAGAAGAGGCAAGCAATGAAGCGCCTTCCATACACATGTATTGCACACCTGGGTCCATAAGCTCCAAGCGCATAAATACTGTGAAGCTAACGGAAATAAATCCAAGGAGGCCTGCTGTGAAAAGATATAGGATACCGATATCTTTGTGGTTGGTTGACATGAACCAACGCGTAAAAAAGCCCGGCCGAGCGTGGTCGTCGTGACCGTGGGTGGCTGCGTCTGCCATTGTTATTCTCCTGACACGTCTTTTGACTCTGCGAATCTTTGTTGCCAAAGCTCGCAGTTTCCCACGACCTGCATACCTCAGTGGACTGAATGCCTCAACCAGATAGCGGCGTATTTTTGGCAAACGGGAACATCTGTCGCAGGGTGCGGGAACCGTATTTTTGACTTTTGTGCTGGCCCAGACTGACACCGAAATTCGTCAACAGACTTTGTTAATTTTTTGTTAGATTTCAAATGAATCGCTGTCATGGTGTTCAAAGCATACTCAAAGAAACGCGACACCCTTTTATTATAAGGATATGACCTTGAACCTTTTACCAACACAGCGTCACCGAGCCAGAGTGTTTCATACCCTCGTTTGCGCCCTAACGATGGCTATATTACCAAACACGCTTTTGGCAGAATTTCGCGCTGGGTTTCCCCAATTGGCCAGCGTCATTGGTGTGGCCGCTGATGATGCTTTGAACGTGCGCGCTGAACCTCGGGGTAGCTCCGAAGATATCGGTGATCTTGCGCCAAATAGCATTGTGGAGGTTTTGGAACTCGACAAAAGCCGCAAGTGGGCGCGTATTTTGCACCAAGAAGGAAACGGTTGGGTGGCTGCGCGTTTTTTGCAAGAGCGCTCTTACCTCACGACCAATGCTGGTGTTCCGCTCGGGTTAATGTGTATCGGTAACGAACCTTTTTGGTCGCTTGCTTTGAACACGGATCAGTCTTTGACCTTTGAACAGGCAAACCTTGGCCGCCGCACGTTTCAAAGCACGTGGAACACAAGAAGCGCCAATATGGGCGGGGCGGTCTATGGCATCGCAACTCAAGACGTACAGGCTATTTTGCGTCGCGCGGCGTGCAGTGATGGCATGTCGGACCGCACTTATGGCTGGTCCGTTGATGTTTTGACTGCTGGGAAAGAACAACCGACGCTGCTGTCAGGGTGCTGCTTTGCGGATTTAGAGTGACTGTCAGCTTTGTTGGAATACGGTATCAAAGGTTTTGCGCAGCGCCACGTCGAGATCGGCCATCGTAACAGGAAGCCCTAGATCAACGAGTGACGTTACCCCGTGTTCGGCGATGCCGCAGGGCACAATGCCGTCGTAATGGGTCAAATCGGGTTCTACGTTGATACAAATGCCATGAAAGCTGTGCCATTTGCGCAAACGAACGCCGATGGCTGCAATTTTATCTTCGCGTGGTGTGCCAAGCGCTGTGAGCGGTTTGTCGTCACGTACTACCCAAACGCCAACGCGGCCTGTGCGACGCTCTCCTTTGACGTTGAACTCGGCAAGCGTTTGGATGACCCATTCTTCAAGCGACCAGACGAATTTGCGCACATCGCGGGTGCGCGCGTTCAAATCGAGCATGGCATAGGCCACCCGCTGACCCGGACCATGATAGGTGTATTGTCCGCCGCGTTTGGTTTCATAGACAGGAAAGCGATCAGGGTCGGTCAGGTCTTTGACATCCGAAGACGTGCCAGCCGTATACAGCGGTGGGTGTTCCAACAGCCAAATCTGCTCGCCCACTTGCCCCGCCACCATGGCGTTCACATGGGCTTCCATTTCGGCAATCGTTTGCGGGTAGGGGGCCAGCCCGTCCAATGTGATCCAGTCAACCATAGGCCTGATCTGACCTATCTTGGCAAAACTGTCAAACACCGCGTTTTTACCCTTCACAAGGGTCAAGCGCTTGGCTATACGGCGGCTACCTTACGTGCGGCCGTGGCGGAATTGGTAGACGCGCAGCGTTGAGGTCGCTGTTCCTTAACCGGAGTGGAAGTTCGAGTCTTCTCGGCCGCACCAAAAGGTCTTTCGTTAGATGGGCCACACTTTTTCAGGTTTGGTCAAACATCTGAACAATCCCCGTCTTTGATCCCTGACATTTCGCCCTAAAACGGAAATTCTTTTTGCTGAGCATCGCGCAGGCGGATAACGCCTTTGCCGTTGCGTTTGCGAAAGCTTTGATCGATGCCTGATTTGCGGCTGCCGTGTTTGTTTAAAACGGCTTTGGCGGGGTGGCGGTGGTCGTCGGATTTTCGGATTGCGTAAATTTTATCCGCCGCCGCTGTGCGCGCTGCTTTTTCGTTCACCACGGGTTTGGGGTAGGCAGGGGCCAAATCGTGCAGACACTCTGGGCGGTGCAGCAGTTCAGGGTTCACATCGCGCAATTCTGGAATCCAACGTTTGATGAATACGCCGTCGGGGTCTTGGTCGATGCTTTGTTTGATCGGGGAATAGATGCGGATCGAATTGATGCCTGTTACGCCAGATTGCATTTGATGCTGACAGTAATGAATGCCGGGTTCGTAATCCACGAATTGACGGGCCAGAAACAAGGACGGCTCGCGCCAGTGTAACCATAAATGATAGCTGGCAAAGCTGACCAGCATGGCCCGCATACGAAAGTTGAGCCAGCCCGTCGCGTGAAGGGCGCGCATGGATGCGTCGATGATGGGATAGCCTGTGCGCCCCGCGCACCACGCATCGAATAAATCACGATCAAAGTCATCCTCGCGCAGGCCGTCATATCCTCGATGCATATTTTGAAATTCGATATCAGCTTCATCTTCCAGCTTTTGGATAAAGTGACAGTGCCAATGCAACCGCCCAACGAAAGCCCGCATGGCGCCGGGCCATTTGCCACGCTCGGTTTTCGGCATTTGACGCAGGCTCAACACGCGGGTCTGTGCGGTTTGATAGACCTCTTTCATTGAAAGCACGCCAAAAGATAGATACGGCGAAATCCGCGAGCAGCTTTCATAGGCCGTCACGGGGGAGGACATTTGTTTTTGATAATACTCCCCCCGCGCGTGCAGAAAGCTGTCCAATTCAGCAAGGCCCGCTGCACGGCCACCTGTTTGGCGGTCTGGGCAGGGATCAGCGGCAAGGCCCAGAAACTCTGCCGTTGGAATGTCATCGCTGCATACACTGACAGTTTGCAGGGCTGAAGGAACAGGACGCTGCGGCGTGCCCATCTGTTGGTCCCATTGAGCGGCCCAACCCGAGCGTGTGGGCATACGGCGGATTACCCCGAACTGGCGCGGTTCTTGCCAGCGCACGCCAAGATCTGCGCACAAACGGGCGACGGATTTGTCCCGATCATAGGTCCACATGTTCCAGGTTTCCTGGTGTGACCAAAGGGTCTTAAAGCCTGTTTCTGCCTGTAGGTTAGACAAAACCTGCGCGGCGTCGCCAATGCGCACCACAAGGTCATGTCCCATCTGCTTTAACGCGGCACGCAGGTCTGACAGGCATTCACACAAGAATGCGTATTGCCGTGCCGACATATCAGGCTCGGCCCATAATTCAGGCTCTATTATATAGAGTGGGAGCACAGGACCGCGCTGTGCTGCCTCGAACAAGGCGGCATTGTCGTGCAATCGTAGATCGCGTTTAAACCAGACAAGCTGTGTTTTAGGGCAGGGCTCTGACATCGCCTAAGGGTAGGGCGCAACGGATGGGGTTCAATCCACCAATTCTACTTTGCCAACAGGCTGCCCATATGGCGCATACACAGCGCGTAACCTTCGACACCCATGCCAACAATCGACGCATCCGCACGTTTGGACACGTATGAATGGTGGCGAAACTCTTCGCGTTTGTGAACATTCGAGATGTGGATTTCCAAAACAGGCCCGTCAAACGTGTTCAGCGCATCAAGGATGGCAACGGATGTATGCGTGTATGCGGCCGGATTGATAATGATGCCAGCCGATGTTTCGCGGCAGGTGTGAATCATGTCCACCAGTTCGCCTTCGATATTGGATTGTTTCAGCTCGCACGTCAGGCCAAATTCCTGCGCCACGGCAGAACAGTCGGCTTGGACATCAGCCAATGTGGCATGGCCATAGATTTCTGGCTCTCGTTTGCCAAGAAGGTTGAGGTTCGGGCCGTTTAAGATCGTGATAAGCTGGGACATGGTGACCTTTATCGTGTTTTGGCATGGATATCAGGGACACGGGGCAATTCAACAAATATTCACAACACGGTCGTTTTGCGTGTTGTTTTGTTGCATGCCTGTCTTTGGTTGTGTGCGGTGAAAATGAAGAATCGCTTACGTGATGTGGAATGATTAATAGTTTGTCCGCTTTATGGCGTGGTTGAGTTGTTTGCCACATTTCCACCCATGGGGGAGCGGTGAATAAATTTCAATTCATCGCCCAAAAGGTAGGATTGTATAATATTAACAATTGGTTAAGGGGTGTCTTTTACAAGTATTTACCCCAAAGTGTCGACAAGTCATAAACAAACTTGTTTCAAATTAGAAACAAAGTTTTGCCACAATTCGTCGTATAGAGAGATAGGAAAAGCAGACAGTTTGTAATGTCTCCTGTGTTTTAATTGAGTAAGTGAGTAAATGAAAATGGTCGTCGCAAGTATCTTTGCATCAGGTATCGCAATCGGGTTTTTGGTCGGGTTCATCAGCTTCACGCTGATCTACGCCTTCCTCGCCTAACGCTGAACCGAGCAGTCAAAAAAACAGCCGCATTTCGATGCGGCTTTTTTTGTGGGCAAGCGGTGGCGCAATTGAATGTAAAAAGCCTCGGACTTTGCAGACCGAGGCTAAGCTAATTTTATTTAGGACGACTTAGACCTCTACGAATCCTCGGGCGGCAGGGCCATAACTATCGGTGGCACTGGCAAGGGCAGGGAAGGCCTTGAACACGTCGGCTTTGTTTTCTGGGCTCAGCGTGTCGATGCCGTTTTCATCTGGCATAAAGCTTTCGGATGCGGCTGCTTCGCAATAGATAACCTCGTGTTGGTTGGTGACGATTTGGAAGAATTCGACCTCTCCGCCAATGGCGCGCAGGATGGTTTCGCCGTTCACCAGCTTTTGGGCAGGGATCAACACTTCTTTAACGCCATACAGCATCATTGCTTCGGCCCCTTTTACCACCATGCGGTGATCCGCGCTAACGATCAGGTCGCGGGCGTTTTTAATCGCGCCTTTGCGAAACAGGATCGGCGCATTTTCGTCCGTTACCGTCATTTTTTCGGATCCCACATAACGAACGGTCTGCATCCCGTGGTCCCGTGTAATCACACGGTCGCCCACTTGCAGGCGTTCAACCAAGACCTCGCCGCGGGCAGTCATTACATGTGTGCCGCGTGCAATGCCTAAGCGATTTTCAGCTTTTGCCGAATGTTCAGCAGGGGCTTTGATGTTTTTTGACAGCGCCGTTGGAACGTTCACACTGATGGTTTCGTATACACGACCCTCTGACAAAGGGCGTTCAGACACGAGAGCTGCATATATAACCGCATGATCCGTCGTAACATCTTGGCGTGCCGAGAAGGTTTCGTTTGTAAGGCGGTCGCGCAATTTCCAAGTGATCTGACTCACGGCTGTATTCTCCGTTGTTGCAGGGGCATCTGCGGATTGATGTGTGAAATGGGAAAACCCGCCAGGAATGATAGAAAAAGGCGTGGCGTTGGGGGAAACAGAATAGGTGTATTGTTCAACGGTCATGGTTCACTCATTACTCTGTGGGTGTTGGTTTGAAGGGGTTTATTACTGTTTCAACCAACAACATTTCGTTGATAAAATGAGTGCGGTTCAAATGAGGCGCAAATGGGGCAGCAATCTGCCCGTTTTTTGATTTTTTGCGGATTAGATGAAAAAACGAGGATTTTTGAGTGAATTTGAAGTAATCAGAAGGTCCAAAATATGTTCAAAATCCGAGCAATGTCTTAATTTATATGTGAAAAGACGCTTTTGGCTGTTGCAATCCGCGTTTGCCTTCGCTTACGTTCGAGTTGGAAAAATGAGACCTTAAGGTCCGATAGAAATCCGCTGGGAGATTATTGTTGGCTGCCAATTCGCAAGACGACGCGTTCGTTGTATTCGATCGCGTGCAAAAGAGTTATGATGGTGAAATCCTTGTTGTTAAGGACTTAAACCTTCAAATCGCCAGGGGCGAATTCCTTACAATGCTTGGGCCGTCAGGGTCTGGTAAGACAACCTGTCTTATGATGCTGGCTGGATTTGAAACCGCCACAAGCGGGGATATCTTGCTGGGTGGGAGCCCGATCAATAACATTCCGCCACATAAGCGCGGCATTGGCATGGTGTTCCAGAACTACGCGCTGTTCCCGCATATGACAGTGGGGGAGAACCTGTCTTTCCCGCTGGAAGTGCGCAACATGGGCAAGTCCGAGCGCGAGGAGAAAGTGAAACGCGCGCTCGATATGGTTCAGATGGGCGATTTTGCAGGGCGACGTCCGGCACAACTGTCTGGTGGACAGCAACAGCGGATCGCTTTGGCGCGCGCATTGGTGTTTGATGCGGAATTGGTGCTGATGGACGAACCGCTTGGTGCGCTAGACAAACAGCTGCGCGAGCACATGCAGTTCGAGATCAAGCACATTCACGAGAATTTGGGCATCACGGTTGTTTACGTGACGCACGACCAATCCGAAGCCTTGACCATGTCTGACCGCATTGCGGTGTTTAATGACGGTGTGATCCAGCAATTGGCCCCACCTGAGGATCTGTATGAGCGTCCAGAGAACGCTTTTTGTGCGCAATTTATTGGCGAAAACAATACGTTGATGGGCACTGTTAAATCAATTGACGATAACGTCGCCTCTATCACACTCGATGATGGAGCCGAAGTGCGTGGCTTGGCTGTGAATTGTGGGGGTGCTGGAAGCCGCACAACCATGTCACTGCGCCCAGAGCGCGTGTTTGTGGGTGGCCGCGAAGGTTTGGTCACAACACAAGCCGAAGTGAAAGAGCTGATTTATCTTGGCGATCACATCCGCTGTCGCATGAATGTTCATGGCAACGACGAATTCGTTGTCAAAGTTCCCAACGCCTCTGGTCACAAACACCTGCAAGTGGGTGAAAAGACCGATATCAGCTGGGAAACAGAAGATTGCCGAGCGCTCGACGCCTAAGTGTTGAGGGTTTTTGGTTAAACTGCATGCTCGACCCGTGGGGGTGCAGGATAAGGGAGAAACGGGTTAAAACTAACTAGGAGAAGTTCACATGAACGTTAAAACATTACTGATGGGCGCTGCGGCGACTGCGATGTTTGCAGGCGTAGCAACAGCTAAAGACCTGACGGTTGTTTCTTGGGGCGGTGCTTACACCAAGTCGCAAGTAGAAGCATACCACAAGCCTTGGATGGCCAAGACTGGCAAAACAATCACATCCGAAGACTACAACGGCGGTTTGGCCGAAGTGAAAGCGCAAGTGGAAGCTGGCAACGTCACTTGGGATCTGGTTGACGTAGAATTGTCCGACGCGGTTCGCGGTTGTGACGAAGGTCTGCTTGAGCCAATCGACGCATCCATCCTGCCAGCAGCCCCAGACGGCACAGCAGCAACAGACGACTTCCTGCCAGGCACTCTGCATGAGTGTGCGGTTGCGAACATCGTTTGGTCCACAATCTTTGCTTATGACATCTCAGAAGCAGGCGACAATGCACCAAAAACAATCGCTGATTTCTTTGACACAGCGAAATTCCCTGGCAAGCGCGGCCTGCGTAAGTCCCCTAAAGCGAACCTAGAGCTGGCTTTGGCCGCTGACGGCGTTCCAGCGGGCGAAATCTACGACGTTCTGGGCACACCAGAAGGCGTTGATCGCGCGTTCGCAAAACTCGACACCCTCAAAGGTGACGTTGTTTGGTGGGAAGCTGGCGCTCAGCCTCCACAGCTTTTGGCTGACGGCGAAGTTGCTATGACAACGGCTTATAACGGTCGTATCTTCAACGCGGTTGCGGCTGAAGGCCAAGACTTTGCAATCGTTTGGGACAGCCAAATCTACGACTTGGACCTCTGGGTGATCCCAAAAGGTGCTCCTAACAAAGAAGCTGCGATGGATTTCCTCGCGTTCTCAACAGCAACAGAGCAGTTGGCTGCGCAAGCGTCCTACATCTCTTATGGTCCAGCACGTGCATCTTCTGCACCGCTGGTTGGCTCGTTCCACAACAAGCCAGAGCTGGCAATGGCGCCACAAATGCCAACAGCACCAGAGAACTTTGGCACAGCAATCCAGAACGATTTCGAATTCTGGGCTGACAACCAAGACGAGTTGAACGAGCGTTTCAACACATGGTTGGCAAACTAATCTGACTTCGGTCTGATATCGGATGGGGCCGTTTTGGCCTCATCCACCCCACAGTTTTTGTAAGAAGTGCCATGACAGACACCTCAGTTGATCACCCCGCAGGCCCACTCACCGCCGCGGACGGGACACCCCTTAAGAAAAAGCTTCGCCAAGCGCTGTTTCGCAGCCGTGTGCGGGCCTTTGGGTTGGTTGTGCCGCTGTTGATCCTGATCGTTATGGCGTTTTTGATCCCGATCGTCCTGTTCCTAAGCCGCGCCGTCTATAACGACACCTATGCACAGTATATGCCTAACACGACGCCAATTTTGGCCGAATGGGATGGAACATCGGAACCCACAGAAGAAATGTTCGCAGCGTTGGTTGCAGATTTGGTGCAAGGGCGCAAAGACAAGACCATCGGCAAGGTTGCCACGCGGGTGAACCGCGAACTGTCAGGCACGCGGTCCTTGTTCACGTCTTCTGCACGCAGTGCTGCAAAGTTGGAAGCGCCTTTCAAAGAGGCGTTGATTTCAAAGAAAAAGAAATGGGGCGACGTAGAGACATGGCAGGCCATGAAAATCGCCTCAAAATCCCTGACAGGGGCATATCTGGCATCTGCGGTCGACCTGAAGGTCGAGGCGGATGGGTCTGTCGTTCGCAAGGACGAGGATCGGCGGATCAACCTGCAACTGTTTGGGCGAACACTCCAAATTTCGGTCATTGTGACGATCATGGGGGTGATCCTTGGATATCCGATTGCCTTCCTGCTTTCGACACTGTCGGTGCGCACGTCGAACCTGTTGCTGATCCTTGTACTGCTGCCGTTTTGGACATCGCTGTTGGTGCGAACGACCGCGTGGATTGCCGTGCTACAAGGGCAAGGGGTGTTGAACGATCTGTTTGTAGTCTTTGGCCTTGCGACCGACGATGACCGCTTTAGCTTGATCTACAATAAAACGGGTACGCTCATTTCGATGACCCATATCCTGTTGCCGTTTATGGTTCTGCCGCTCTATTCCGTGATGAAAACCATTCCACCAAGCTATGTCCGTGCGGCGAAATCCATGGGCGCGACGCCGTGGACCGCGTTTTGGCGGGTGTATTTCCCGCAGTCCATTCCGGGCATCGGGGCGGGGGGTATCCTTGTGTTTATCCTTGCGATTTCATTCTACATCACGCCTGCGCTGGTCGGTGGTCAGTCTGGTACGATGATTTCGAACATCATTGATTTCCACATGCGATCCTCGCTGAACTGGTCTTTGGCCGCGGCCCTTGGGTTCGTTCTGCTGGTGATCGTGTTGTTCCTCTACTGGCTCTACGATCGGATCGTGGGCATTGATAATATGAAGTTGGGTTGATCAGATGAGCACAGTTGCACAGCAGTATCGATACACACCGCCACGCCCGCCGATGTGGTTTAACTTGGCTTGGCCCGCAGGGTTTGGGGGGCTGGTTGGCTTTTTGACCGCGCAAGGACAGTTTTCGCTGATGGTCCCATATTTGCTGATTGGCGCTGCCATTGCAGCGGCTTTGGCGTTTGTCTCAATCACAGTTCTTAAAACACGTGTGTTGGCAGGGCCGTTTGGAGCTGTGCTGTTTCTGGCGCTTGGTTGGTTTGTGTTTGGGTTTTCCTATGGATTGCTGGTTGGCATCGTTGGGTTCATTTTGGCACGGATGGCGATTTGGTTGGCAAACGGGGATTATCGTTTGAACCAACCGCCCTATGTCACATCGAATGAGGTGCTGTGGTTTTACACATTCCGTACACTGTGTGGGTTGATCTTCCTGTTCCTCATCGCGCCAATCATCGTGGTGATCCCGCTGTCGTTCAACCAAGAGCCGTATTTCAGCTTTACCGCAGGTATGCTGGCGCTTGATTCAGAGGCGTATTCCCTACGTTGGTACGCCGACATCTTCCGCAATGGGATGGCGGCACCAGATGCCATCGCAGGCTGGTGGGCGGATATGTGGAACAATGCGCAGTGGATCCGTTCCGTGCGCAACTCCTTCTATGTTGGTATCATGGCGACGATTGTGGCGACCAGCATCGGGACGCTGGCCGCGATTGGCCTGTCGCGCTCTGAAATGCCGTTCAAAAAGCCGATCATGGCCTTGCTGATTTCCCCGATGATCGTCCCGTTGGTGATTATTGCCTCGGGTATGTTCTTTGCGTTTTCTGATTTCCGCATTCCATATTTCTATGAAAAAGGGATCGCAAAAAGCTATCTTGGCCTGATTATTGGCCACGCCGTTTTGGGCACGCCTTATGTGATTATCACCGTAACGGCGACGCTGGTGGGCTTTGATCAAAGCCTGACACGGGCGGCGGCGAACATGGGGGCGAGCCCTGTCCGGACGTTCTTTAAGGTGCAGATGCCATTGATCTTGCCCGGTGTGATCTCAGGCGCGTTGTTTGCCTTTATCACCTCGTTTGATGAAGTTGTTCTGACGCTGCAACTGGCGGATGTCTCGCAACGGACAATTCCACGTCAGATGTTCTCGGGTATTCGCGAACAGATCAGCCCGACCATTCTGGCAGTGGCGACGATCCTTGTGATCATCTCAATCGCGCTGCTGACGGTTGTGGAAATGCTGCGCCGTCGGTCTGAACGGATGCGAGGGCTGTCGCCTGCTTAATAGGTTGAATGCCTGCGGCGCGAGTATTTTTTCAGAGAAGAAGCTATAGCGCGCGCAGGATTGCCAGCCAGATCGTGACGCTGAATACGGCACCTAGTGTGCCGAGCAGAACGCCGCTGGCGGCGGTCGCTTTGGCGCGGTCATACATATTTGCAAAAACATAGGTGTTGATACCGGGTGACATGGCTGCGGTCAGGACAACGACTTGGGTGACTTCTGTGCTTAGAGCAAAGACCTGTGTCGCCATGAACAAGGCGATGCAGGGGTGGATGACCAGACGCAACAACAGCACCATCGCCGTTTCGCCTTTGTTTGGAGCCACACCGTAGCGCACAAGGACCGCACCCAGACCGAACAGCGCTGCGGGTAGGGCGGCGCGGGCCATCATTTCAGTGGCACCCCAAATCCCTTGGGGCAGCCAAAGGCCCGTAAGGTTCACGATAAAACCAAGGCTAAGGCCAATCATAAGCGCGTTGGAAAACATGGCTTTGGTCACGACT
>CALLAV010000142.1 GCA_938001995.1 uncultured Amylibacter sp.
CACACGCCCACTAAGGCAAACAAGATCGCGGACAGAAACACCGAATTGCCCGCAAACAGCACCAACAATCCAACACTGACCACGCCAGCAACATTCCCGAACATGACAATGGCCTTACGTGACGGAAAAATCCGATCAAGCGGTCCGAAAATGAAATTCCCCGCCGCCATGGCAATACTCATCACCAGCGTCACTACTCCAATGCTCGCCGCGGTTGCGCCAAACACCTCGTCCAGATACGGCCCCGCCCACAAGCCCCGTATCCCCGCTGCTGGCACATAATTCACCATCATCAGAATGAGGATCGGCCAGATCACCGGCATCTTCAACAGATCGAGCACGGACCCCGTGCTACTGCCCTCCGCCTTTTCGGGATCTCGCACAAAAAAGAACGCCGCCACCGCGATGATCAATGTGGCAGCCGCCAGCGCCCACATGGTCCCACGCCAACCAAACGCTTCAACCGCCATGGTCATGGGCAGCGAACTGCCAATGTTGCCAAGGTTTCCGATACCGAGCGTCACCCCAGCCAATGTCGCAAATACCGCAGGCGCATAGGCCCGCGCAAAGATATAGTAACTCGCCATCAGCACGGGCGCACAGCCAAAACCGATCAACCCCATCGCCACCGAAATATGCCAAGGCGCGCTTGCCGTCGCGAACACAGCTGCACCGCCAGCGCCACCAATCGCGAACATCACGCTTGATGTCAGACGTGGCCCGATCCGATCCAGCAACTCACCAATTGGGATTTGCATAGAGGCAAAGACCAGAAACCAAACCCCACTCGCCGCTGCCAAATCCGCAGGCGTGGCGCCGATGCTCGCCTCCAAATCTGGCGTCATCACGGCCAAAAAGGCGCGGTAAAACTGGCTCAGCACATAGGCGAGCACCAAAGAGACAATCCCAGCATTCATGATCAGCGGCCTTTATTCGTGTGTCGGCTCTACTGCTCGCACATACATGGCGGAAATCAAACCCAGAATGCTCACCGCCATCAAAATAGCCATCAACACAAACGCGCCAGTTGCCTCGGTTAGAACCGCACCTGTGGCGAAAGTTAATAACGCACCCGCCGCCACAACCGCCGCACCAGACAGGCCCGATGCACTGCCCGCCAGATCAGGGCGCACCGACATGGCTCCTGAATTGCTCGCCGGTAAGGTCAGGCCATTGCCTACCCCGATAAACACAACAGACCCAAACAATACGACCGGGTGCATGATCCCTAACAGCATCAAGAACAACCCAACGCCCACACCAATTACCGTGATCAACCGCCCGACCACCATCATCGTCCCCAGCGAATATCGCAGCGCATACCGCCCTGTGAAAAAGTTCCCAACGACAAACCCCCCAGTGATTGCGCCCATGCCAATTCCGACCTGCGTCGGGGTCAGGCCAAAGGTCACTTCACCCACCAAAGGGGCCCCTGCCAGAAACACATAAAATGCCCCAACCGAACAGGATTGGCACGCCACATGCCCCCAAAACAGGCCGGAGCCGAACAAAGCAGGGTAGGTCTGGAATTGCTTCAAAAAAGTTTCAGATCTTTGCGTGTGTGTCTCGCCCAGATCAACCCAGGCCATGACAAACACCACAACACCTAGCAGCGCAAACACTAAAAACGTCACCCGCCACCCAAACGCTTGGTCGATCACACCGCCCACCACAGGCCCTAGCATCGGGGCCAGTGCCATGACCATCGCCACATAGCCCATCATGCGTGCGGCCTCTTGGGGTGGGGCCATATCGCGAATGACTGCACGGCTTAACGCCATCCCTGCAATCACCGCACTTTGCAGCATGCGACAGACCAAGAAAATACCGATATTGGGCGCAACCAGACACCCCACCGACGCCACCGCAAAAATCGCCATACCTGCCAGCAAAATTGGCCTGCGCCCCCACCGATCCGACAGCGGCCCCATGACGATCTGCAACACCGCAGAAATCCCAAGGTAGCCCGCAATCGACAGGTTCACGATCCAGTACTCGGCTTCAAATTCGCGGGCAATATTGGACAGGGACGGCAAAAACATATTCAGCGAAAGCACTGATATGGCCGTCAAAAAGACAAGCGTTATGAAACGCGGCGGTGTCGTGGCTGAAGAAAACAAACAATAAATTCCATCAACTATACGTTGACGCTAGCACGGCTTACCAACCCGCGCAAATGACTTTCAAATCACGTGCTCTTGCGCGAAGACTTGCCGCTTTTGCATCCAGTGCTGTGGCCACAAGGCCGCGTGTTTCAGCGCGCAATTCGGGTGTAATTTCGGCGATCCGCACAAACGCATCGAGCGCCCAAACACGTACCAGTGCCTTATCCGCAGTCAGCAATTCGCGGATTGCCGCGACCTGTGGAACTGCTTTTTGTGGCGCGTGTTGTACGCATTGTAACAGATGCAATTGAGCCGCCCATTCAGTCTGTCGTCCGAGCGTGGCAAAACCTTGTTCCAAATCAATCGCGGCTCCATCTTCAACCAAGGCTTTCACCAACCAAGTCGCTGCCACTGCGACAACGGAGTCATCACACAATGCAACAAGACCATCTACATCCGACCGTGCTTCGTTTTTTGCCGCAACCAAGGGCGCTGTACGCGTTCCATCAAACTGCTCTAATGCCTTGCGTAACCTGTTCATCTGCCCTCGCTCTCTTGACTTTATCCCAACACAAACGCAAACCGCTGCCAACCCTAGCCGGAGCCAAACCATGTCCTCAGATGACCGCCTGATTGTTGCCCTCGACGTTCCCAATATTCTTGATGGCGTAAAAATTGCTGACAGGCTGGGTGACAGCGTGTCGTTCTATAAAATCGGCCTCGGCATGCTGACAGGTGGCGGCCTTGCATTGGCGAATGAGTTAAAGGAACGGGGTAAGCGCATCTTCCTTGATATGAAATTCTTTGACATTGGCGCAACTGTGGAACGCGCAGTGGCTGGAATCGCGCAATACGAACTCGATTTCCTAACTGTTCACGGTGACCCTCATGTGGTTCGCGCAGCAGTTGCAGGGCGTGGCGACACCGACCTTAAAATCCTTGCGGTTACGATCCTCACGTCATTGGACCGCGGTGACCTAGATGATTGCCTGATCCAGTCTGGCGAAATCCAAGCGCTCGTGATCGAACGCGCCCGCCTTGCGCTGGCGGCAGGGGCTGATGGCGTTATCGCATCCCCCCAAGAAGCCGCGCTGATCCGTGCTCTGCCCGAAGCAAATGGCAAGCTGATCGTAACGCCGGGGGTGCGTCCCACGGGTGCCGCACTTGGTGATCAAAAGCGGATTGCAACGCCGTCTTCTGCCATCACAGACGGCGCGGACCACATTGTAGTTGGCCGCCCGATCATTCAAGCAGACGATCCCGTAAAAGCCACGCAAGCGATTATCGCTGAGCTGGCCTCTATTCGCTAAAATCCAAAATACTCCAGTTTTATCTTTAACCCCTCGGTAACGCCGCGATTGCATTGTCATCAGCGGAGCAACCAGAGGAGTTTGGGATGAAAACCCTATACAAAACCACAATCACAGCAGCCTGTGCTGTTGTCGCCCTTTCAACATCCGCAAGCGCAGATCTTTCTTGGATTTCTAAGAAGGGATTTGGCGCAGGACCCGCATCCAGCCAACACATGCCCCCAGCAGGCTATTCCAGCCAGTGGTGGGTGCATCCATCCGGCTGCGAATATTCCCGCGCGGGCCTTCCCGGCGAAGCAGTTTGGTACGTGATCATCAATACCATCGGCAACCGCAATTGCCCCGGCATGATCGTACAAAAAGCCCATGCAAGTTCGAATTACTAATCTGTAACCATGTTTATTAAAAGGGCACGTGCAATCGCGCGTGCCCTTTTGTTTTGGAATCACGTGGTGCGTAAACCACCAATCGTTGGTGCTGAACCGCCTTTTTCAGATGTGCGCACATCGGCCACAACATGGGCAATCATATCAGCCGTGATCCCTGAAAGGGTCCAGCCCAAATGCCCGTGCCCTGTGTTGTAAAATACGCGGCTGTGACGCCCGCGCCCGACGCGCGGCATCATGTTTGGCATCATCGGGCGCAGACCTGCCCATGGCACAACACTTTCTGTGGACACCTCGGGGAACAACGCCTCAACCCAATGCGTCAAAGGCGCGACACGATCCGCACGAATATCCCGATTCACACCGTTAAATTCGGCCGTTCCAGCCACACGAAACCGTGTTGCATCCAAACGGCTTGTCACAATTTTGGCTTTGTCATCTAACAAAGATGTCGTTGGCGCGCCCGCTTGGCTGGCCTCATCTGTCAGGTTCACGGTGATTGAATACCCTTTGACGGGATACACATTCACACGGTCGCCAAATTCCTTTGCAAACCAACGTGATCCAACCCCGGCACAGACGACAACACCGTCAAACGTGTGCCGCTCATTGCCAGCCGTGATCGCAACTCCGTCGTCAAGCGTTTCTACCCCTGAAACCTCATGTCCCAAATGCAGCTTACCGCCAGCGCGCGACACATCCGCCGCCAGCCCAACGGTGAATTTGTGAATGTCACCCGTGCTGTCAGATGGTGTCCAGAACCCGCCTGTGAAATTTCCGCGCAGTGTCGGTTCTTTTGCAACCACCTCTTCCGGTGTCAGCTCGGTCCGTTCCAAGCCGCCTTGCGCCAACAACCCCGTTACCTTGCGCGCGTGATCCAGATCCTTTTGCGTTTTGTAAAAATGCAGGATGCCACACTCAGAATGACCGAAATCAACGCCCGCTTTTGCACCCATATCTAACAGATGTCCACGCGCACGAATCGCCATGTCCGCAGTTTTGATGGTGTTTGCTTTGTAATTTGGGATATTGCCCAAAAACTCCAACATCCACGAAATTTTGTGCCAAGATGGCGTTGGGTTCACGGACAGCGGCGCGTCGCGTTGCATCATCCATTTCAAGCCTTTGAAAACTGTCCCCCAAGTATTCCAAACCTCTGCGTTTGACGCAGACAATTGACCCCCATTGGCGAAGCTTGTTTCCATCGCAGCATAGCGATGACGGTCAAACACCGTCACTTCGAACCCTTGGTCCAACAGTTTACGGGCGGTTGTAATCCCAGTGAT
>CALLAV010000143.1 GCA_938001995.1 uncultured Amylibacter sp.
ACGCAATCGGCGGGCGCAGTGTCGAACTGGGCGGCGGCGTGCAAGAACAGATCGGGCGCGGGTTTGCCGTTGGGGACGTCATAACCAGAGAAGGCGTTGCCTTCAAAATACGGCAGAAGGCCTGTGGTTGTCAGCGTGGCGCGCATCTTGGCGTGGATGCCGTTAGAGGCGACGCAAAACGGGATATTTGCGGCGGTGAGCGCGTCGAGCACGGTGCGGATGTGAGGGATCGGCTGGCAATGCTTGGTCAGGCGATCGATGCTTGTGGCGTAGAATTCATCGGACCAATCGCTTGGAAGGTCGATGCCATTGTTTTGCGCATACGCGATGACGGCGTAGCGGTTTTTACCCGTGAATTCGGCGCAGGATTCTGCAAACGTGAAGGTCGCGCCGTGACGGGTAAGAATTTCGTACAATACGCGGTTGGCGATCGGTTCGCTGTCCACCAAAACGCCGTCGCAATCAAAAATGACGAGTTTTGGTGTTTGCATGACCTATCCTTCGAGTTGTTCGATCAAACGCTGTGCTTCTTCTGCGCAGGGGGTCAATGTGGCGCGGTCTTCGCCCGGATAGAACCTTGCGCGTGTAGCGGTTGGCATCGGGTTTGGCGAGAAGCCGATGACTTTACGCCCCTTTGGATCGACTTCGGTGGCCCAAGAATTGAACAGCGCCCTTTGCGCAGCCTTTGATGCGCCATAGGCGGCCATAAATTTGTCGCCAGCGCGGTGGTCAATGCAATGCACGGCGGTGCCTTTGCGCGGTTCAAGCAGCGGGTCGAAGTTCACGATCAACTGCTGGGCCATGCGTACATTGGTGTTGAAACTGTCGTCCCAGTCTTTTTGCGCGGCCATATTTGCAGGCGACATGGGGGGCGCATGAACGACACAATGAACCCAAAGATCAAGCCCACCCCAGCGGTCGTTGATCGACATTGCAAGACGGGCGACCGCGTCGGTGTCTTTAATATCCAGCGGGACGAGCGTGGTTGTGCCGCCCGCCGCTTGGATGCGGTCGTCAAGCTCTTCGAGCGCCCCTGTGGTGCGGGCCAGCGCGATGATGTGATGCCCTTGGGCTGAGAGCGCTTCGGCAGTGGCGGCACCAAGACCGCGAGATGCGCCGGTGATGAGGGTGATAGGCTGTGTCATGGGTGGGGTTTGGCGTGGATTTGGGAGAGGGTCAAGTGCAGTTGTGCATCCCAACAAGTGTGACCCAACTTCTTCCCGTTTCGGTTTCTGTTCTGAGTTTCACGCACGCGGTGTCCGTGATTTGTCCATAAATTGCTCCGCTTCTCGTGGATGCAGTTCGACGCGTTCCATCAGGAAGCTGGAAGTAAAACCTGACGATAAGTGGAGACGTTTCGGTGGCTGAGCTATGTGAGCGAATAATCGTGGCGATTACAAATTCTTCGCTCATTTCACCTTGCGGCAGGCTGATTACGTACCAATATACCAGCAAAACAACTGGCATTGTTAATACAAAAAAAGCTGTAAAGGGCACGGGCCAATAGGGCCAGCCTTTTCTAATACAGATCAATTCGAGTTCAAGAAATTGGTTGGATATCCACTTTACGGCGCGATCAAATCGCGTTTCGTGACCTGAGGGTTTTTTCTTGGGTTTAAGAAACACTTTCGAGTGTTCACTCAGCCGCTTTCATCACAAACCCATTCTCAATCTGGTCCGCTGGTTTCACTGGGTATTCACCACTGAAACAAGCGTCGCAATAGGCGGGGCTGGCTTTGTCGCGTCCATCTGGTTCCCCTGCCGCGCGGTAGAGACCATCGAGTGAGATGAATTTGAGGGAAGATACGGCGAGGTGTTCGCGCATTTCATCCTCGGTCATTGTGGCGGCCAGCAGTTTTTCGCGTTTTGGGGTGTCTACGCCATAAAAGCAGGGCCATGCGGTGGGCGGGCTTGCGATGCGCAAATGCACCTCTTTTGCGCCTGCGTCGAGGATCATGTCTTTGATTTTGATGCTGGTGGTCCCACGCACCACGGAGTCGTCCACAAGGATCACGCGTTTGCCTTTGATCAAGGCGCGGTTGACGTTGAGTTTCAGGCGCACGCCCATGTTGCGGATCTGCTCGGTGGGTTCGATGAATGTGCGGCCCATGTATTGGTTGCGGATGATGCCCATGGCGTAGGGGATGCCGCTTTCTTGCGAATATCCAATCGCGGCGGGTGTGCCGCTGTCAGGGACGGGGCAGACGATATCTGCGTCTACGGGGGATTCTTTGGCGAGTTCCACACCGATCTGGCGACGGGTTTCATAGACGGATTGGCCGCCCAAGATGCTGTCAGGACGCGAGAAATAGACGTGTTCAAAGATACAAGGGCGTGGTTTTGCTTTTTCAAACGGGGTTGAGGATTCAATCCCATTGGCGGAGCAGATGACCATCTCACCGGGTTCGATTTCACGGATGAAGTCCGCCCCGATGATGTCGAGCGCACAGGTTTCTGAGGACAACACCCAGCCATCGCCAAGTTTGCCAAGGACAAGGGGGCGCACGCCAAGGGCATCACGCACGCCGATAAGCTTGGTGCGGGTTTGGGCGATCACCGAGAACGCGCCCTCGACACGGCGAAGCGCATCCTTGAGCCGCTCGGGAAGGGTGCTTTGATAGGAGCGGGCGATCAGGTGGATGATGCATTCGGAGTCGGATGACGACTGAAAGATAGAGCCACGTGTGATCAGTTCGGTGCGCAGCGCATCAGCGTTTGTGAGGTTGCCGTTGTGCGCAATGGCACAGCCGCCCAAGGAAAACTCGCCAAAGAAGGGCTGCACGTCGCGGATCGCTGTTTGGCCTTTGGAGCCAGCGGTGGAGTAGCGCACATGGCCGATGGAATTGGACCCTGGTAGGGTTTCCATCAGCGAGGCTTTGGTGAAGTTGTCGCGCACATAGCCAAAGCGACGGGCGGAGTTGAATCCTTGGTCAGGATCGTAGGACACAATGCCGCCTGCTTCTTGTCCGCGATGTTGAAGGGCGTGAAGGCCGAGGGCGACAAAGTTAGCCGCGTCTGCGACGCCGATTACGCCGAAAATACCGCATTCCTCCTTTAGCTTATCGTCGTCGAACGGGTGCGCAAAAAAGGGTTTGGTTTGGCTTAGCATGAAGCGATTCCAGATGTGGCAGCAGTTGGGCAGGGTATAGCCTGATAGGGCGGCAGGAGTCTATGGCTCATGCCGCCTTTGCCAATGGAAAAGCCGTAAGGTTTATGTGTCGGACGCGCCGGTTGTGCCGGTTTCCGTTGTGCCGCCCTCTGGTGCGCCGCAGACGCCGACGAAACCTTCGTAGCGCTCTTTGAGCCAGTCAGGAACTTCGGTGGGAAGCATGGCGGCCAAGTTTGATTGGCTGTCCGACAGGATTTCGCGTGATTTGCTGTCTTCTACAATCGCAAGGCGGTCGCCTTCGGCAAAGATGTTGTCATACAGGATCAGCGCAATGAGGACCAAAAGGATGCCACGTGCCACGCCAAACAAGAAGCCAAGGCCCTGATCAATGCCGCCAAGGGCGGATTTTTGGATCATGCCAGAAAACAGTGGTGTGAAGATGGACACAACGATAAGCGCCACAGCGAACACGACCGCGAAAGCCACAATCAGCGAAAGCACACAAGACCCGCCGATCAGATCAGACAGAACAGGCACTTCGCGCAGCAAAGGTTCCACAGTCGGGGTCAGCATATAGGCGACGATGCCCGCAACAACCCAGCCCGCAATAGACAGGACTTCGCGCACCAATCCGCGTGAATACGCAAGAATGGCCGAGATCAGAATGACGATCGCAACGCCACCATCTACCAATGTAAAACCTTCCATTCGTGTCCCCTTCTTTAGGCTTCTATGTCGCCGAAACAGTCGGCGATAAACGTGCCGACATCATCCACTTTTTTAACGTCCATGCCAGATGTGCTGGCCAATTTCATTCGTGATGGGGCAAATGCGCCACTGAAACCCAGCTTTTTGGCTTCTTTCAGGCGCGCTTCTGCCTGAGAAATCGGTCTTAATCCACCAGAAAGACTGATTTCGCCAAAAATCACCAGATCTCCTGCCAAGCTGGTGTCTTGGCGGGCCGATATCAAGGCCGCGGCGACGGCCAAATCTGCGGCGGGTTCGGAAATCCGCATCCCACCCGCGATGTTGAGGTATACATCCATGCCGTTGAACGACAGACCGCAACGGGATTCGAGCACCGCGAGGATCATCGACAGGCGGCCGCTGTCCCAGCCGACAACCGTGCGCCGTGCATTGGCGAGCGCGGATTGGGCGACGAGGGCTTGGATTTCCACAAGCAGCGGGCGTGTGCCTTCGACCCCTGCAAAAACGACGGATCCAGGGGCTGGTTTTTCGCGATCCGACAGGAACAGGGCGGAAGGATTGCGAACTTCGTCCAATCCTGCGCCAGTCATTTCGAACACGCCAATTTCATCTGCGGGGCCGAATCGGTTTTTCACAGCGCGCAAGATGCGGAACTGGTGGCCGCGTTCGCCCTCGAAATACAGAACCGTGTCGACCATGTGTTCCACCACACGGGGGCCTGCGATTTGGCCTTCTTTGGTGACGTGGCCCACAAGGACAACGGCGATGCCTTTGCGTTTGGCGAATGTTGTAAGTTCATGGGCAACGGCGCGGACTTGAGAGACCGATCCAGGCGCGCTGTCTATGTGATCGACCCACATGGTTTGAATGGAATCGATAACGACGAGGTCGGGTTGTTCTGCTTCTAGCGTCGTTAGAATATCGCGCAGATTGCTCTCAGAGGCGAGTTGCACGGGGGAGTGCGTGAGGTTGAGACGCTGCGCACGCATACGGATCTGAGACGCTGCTTCCTCGCCTGAAACATAGATAGCCTTTTTGCCTGTAAGCGCGAACTTTGCCGCCGCTTGTAACATCAATGTGGATTTGCCGATTCCAGGATCGCCGCCCACAAGGATTGCAGACGCAGGGACAAGGCCACCGCCGAGCACGCGGTCGAGCTCTTCGATCCCGCAGTTCGCACGGGGGAGCGGTTTGTCTTCGGTTTGTAGATCGGAGAGCTGTACCTTGCGGCCCTTGGTTGCGCCCAGCGTTTTTGTGCCTGGACCCGCCGCAAGGGGCGCTTGTTCTTGGATGGAGTTCCATTCACCGCAAGCATCGCAACGGCCTGCCCATTTTTTGTGGGATGCGCCGCAGGAAGAGCAGGAGAAAGCTAAAGACGTTTTTGCCATGTATCGGTTTTCAATTTTTCCTTAAGCCGCGCAATGCAATGCCCGTTTGAGCGCAGCGAAAGGCAGGGTTTTGCATTTCAATAAATTGATAAACCGAATTGTGCAATCAATTGGCTGGATCAAGCATGTCTTTGCCCGATTTGTCGAAAATCGTGATGGCGTAAGAGGCCAGCACACAAGCGGTGAACAGATAAAGCCCCCAACCTGTTTCTAAGCGACCGACACCGACACCTTTGGCCACCACGATGTAGATGGCAATGAGGAAGACATCGGCCATGGCGAGGCGGCCTAGGTGGATCAGGATCGGTTTGAACTTTGCTGACACAAGCCCGAATTGGATGAGCGCGGTGGAGATTACCTTGATCATTGGCGCAGCGAGAGCCAACGCAGAGACGACGACGGCGAGGAAGATGTCCTTTTCCCAAAGCGCTTGGATTCCAGACATGACCGAGATTTCGCTGAGCGAAAAGAACGGCAAGAGGCCAGCTTTCAAAAGCGGGGCAAACCATGCAATCGGGAACAAGACCAAAAGGCAAAGGTTCGCCAATTTCAACAGGGTTTGGGGCATAGTCGTCAGTTGCATAAGATGCCTTTGGTGAGAGTATTTTGAGAACAAAGAAACGTGTTCATTACGTAAGACACGTCAGAGTAAAATTGAAGGGTTAACGCATCTGGGACCACACTGTGTCCTCGAAATAGTCTTGCAGGCTGTCGGA
This sequence comes from uncultured Amylibacter sp., assembly GCA_938001995.1. Classification (GTDB taxonomy): domain Bacteria; phylum Pseudomonadota; class Alphaproteobacteria; order Rhodobacterales; family Rhodobacteraceae; genus Amylibacter. The sequence goes on from CALLAV010000143.1 coordinate 5,922, forward strand.
CAGGCGGTAGCGGCGGGTGATTGTGGGCAGGACTTCGTGAGTGTCCACGGCGGTTTGGCAAAGTTGGGTGAGTTTGGCGAATTGCGTGATGGCATGGGCTTCGATATCCGCGATTTTGGAGTTGGTTCGGATTTTGGCGGCAATCTCGGCTGATTTCGTAGCGAGGTGGTCTGCGAGCGGCAAATGAACGCCATTGGTGTCCATCTCGGCGAACATTTTTGCGCCGAGTTGGGAGCGCTGATCG
>CALLAV010000144.1 GCA_938001995.1 uncultured Amylibacter sp.
CAACTTTCTTTATTTGCGAGGCAGGCGCAATTTCGTGGGGCATCGTTAATTCGCGTCCCGTTGAGGCATTGTGCAGACACAGCGCTTCGCCCGCTTGGTAAATGCGGTCCAGGCAATAAGTCGCCCCAACACAGGGGCGAATGTCATCTTCGCGTCCCTCAATGATTTTGCGCACGATATGCGGGTCCGCCATGTGCGCCCGTGTCATACCGACCATGTCCAAAAGACCCGCTTGAACCGCATGACGTGCTGTCGCCACGTCGGGTATTTTGGCGGCGTGAAAGGTCGGCATACCCGTTGCCGCCTTGACCGAACCCGCGAAATCCAGATGTGGCGCGTTCTTCATGCCTTGGACGGGGATCACATCCGTCATGGCAGGATCCGAATGGACACGCCCACGGATTACATTGAGGAAATCGACCTGCCCAGTGGCCGCCAGACGTTTGGAAATCTCGAGTCCTTCTTCAGGGGTGATACCGCCTTTTTGCGCCTCATCCGCGGTATAACGAAAACCGACGATAAACTCGGACCCAACCCGTTTGCGAATGGCGTTCAGCACATCCATCGGGAACCGCATCCGGTTTTCCAGCGTATCGGCCCCATAAGGCCCCGTCAGGTCATTGGTCAACGGCGACCAGAATTGATCGAGCAGATGACCATAGACCTGCAATTCGATCCCGTCCATTCCGCCTGCTTTCATCCGTTCAGCAGCATCTGCGAAATCGGTAATGATGCGGTCGATATCCCAATCTTCAATCAATTTGGGAAAGGCGCGGTGCGCAGGTTCGCGGTGTTTGGTTGACGAGACAGAGGGCAGCCAATCGCCCTTGTTCCAAGTGGTGCGACGGCCCAAATGCGTCAGCTGAATCATCACCGCCGCGCCGTGTTCATGCACCGCATCTGTCAGCTGTTGGATCCAGGGAACCACGGCATCGTCATAAACCAGAATGTTGTTGAACACAGGCGGACTGTCTTTGCTAACCGCCGCTGATCCTGCCGTCATCGCCAGTGCAATCCCCGCCTTGGCCCGTTCGGCGTGATAGGCCGCATAACGTTCAGTGGGCATACCATTCACAGGATATGCGGGTTCGTGGCTGGTGGTCATGATCCTATTGCGCAACGTCAGATGCTTAAGTTGAAACGGTTGGAGCAGTGGATCGTTCGACATAGAGATGGCTTTCAAGATGGCTGTTGGTTTTCCGTAGCACAGCTCTTAGCTTCGACCCAAACTGAAAACACACAGCGGGGCTTCACTTCATGATCAAGACATTCGCAGTGACCGGTGTCGCATCAGGTATTGGCGCGCAATTGATGCGGATTGTGAAGCAAAGGGTGTGCGGTCAACTCGCCTGGTTCCGGCGGCATTGCGACGGCTATTCTTGATGCTTTCAAAAAGGTCTTTGTATCAAAGGCATAATCAGCTTCAACATGTCGGTCGGCTTGGGTGCGTTAGTGCGGACTAGGCGGCGCCCGGCCACGTGTAGGGCTGGTCGATGCCTGCGTATTCGGGACCAAAGATCGACAGACCTTTTTCCGTGCGAAAAACCGCAGGCGCTGGCAGTAAAACAACTTTGACAGACTGATCCACGCGGCAATCAGGGTTTGAAATTTGATCCTGCGTTTCTGCGTCAAACAAACAGATCAAATCGGGCACGGTGGCATAGGTTTTCCCGTTCAGCCAACAGGCCATATTTTCGTTTTTCACAGAAATGCGCATGGTTTGCCCTTGGTTTGGACCCGTCCCATCGATGTTCATTGCCCCAATCGTAAATCCATCGACTGTTTCATAAACGCAAGTCTTTACGACCCCTTCAAACCCCACAAAACCACTGCCCGTCTGCGCCACGCGCGCGATGGCATCCTCGCTTGCGGCCTTGGCCTCGCGCCATGCTTTGCCAAGGTTCATAGCCTTGGTAATGGTCCCCGCAATCAATGCCCCGCGCAATTCGCGCATGGGCAGAGCGTGATCGATCGCCGCAATGTCATGTCGGCTGACGGTGCTCAGCGCGCGCACCAAAGTTTCGGCCCGCTGGTCATCGTGCACCCCTTCCAGAACAAAGGTTTCACCAAACTCATTCGCGGTATAAATCGGCGCAGCAGGCAGACCTGCGAGGTAATATGTGGAATGTGTAATCTCAGGTACGGCGCGCCCCGCAGGGTCCGCATCGACGATGTAATGCCCGTTCATTGCTGCTGGAAAGAACGCCGCCGCTGTGTTGGATCCACCCAGTTCGCACGCGGTTGTGCCGTAAAATGTTGTGCCCAAATACTCTTGGAATTTGTCATAGGCCGTTAGGATCGGGTGTTGGGAAGCCTTTGGCAAATGGCGATACCCGCGTTCCTCTTCTTCGGTCAGGGCAGAAATCGCACCCAGCATATAGGGCGTGCAGATGATTGCATCATCTGGAACATCATCCACGCTCACCAATTGAAACGACTTGCCTGCATCAAGCGCGTGGTCGATCATCCCGAACCCTTCGCGCAGATCGCCACCGCCACCTGCGCCCAAAATAGCCGCGCCGTTAAGAATGTCAGACAGGTCCTGACGGGTCAGCGTTTTCATGTCAGCTCTCCTTAGAAGCGCCCAGCAAGGACACCAAATCAGTCAAACGTGCGAGGACCAGCAGCACCGTTACCGTAATGCCAACAAACAGCATCGAGGCAGAGGCCACCACGGGGGAATACCCATAGCGCACGTTGTTAAAAATCTTGATCGGCAAGGTTTCGACCACAAAGCCAGAGATCATGTTGGCAATGAGGTATTCGTTCACGCTGATGATGGCGACCAGTGCAAAGCCCGTGATCAGATAGGGCGCGATCAACGGCAGGATCACGGTGCGAAACACCTGTGCTTGGGTTGCGCCCATCATCTGCGCCGCCTCGATGACTTCTTCGGTTAGGGCTGCAAACCCGCGTGCCAGTATAACCAGTGGTAGGGTCACAAAGAACACGCCGTGGGATATAATCGTGGCCTCCATACGGCCATACCATCCAAATTCAGCCCAAAAAATGCTCGCCCCAAGGGCAAGGATAATCGGCGGTAAAAGGAACGGCCCAAGACCAAGCGCAAAGACCAGTTTAGAAAACCCGGATTGCCGCCGCCACAACACGTAATTCGCCGCAAGCGCGATGGTCACAGAAATCAGCGCCGCTATGGCAGCGATCAGCAAGGATCGACCAATGGCGGCAAGCCAATCTGGTTCGGTAAACAGCGTGTTATACCACTGTGCAGACAAGGCATCGGGCGGGAAGCTGATGGTTTTCGATGCGCCAACAGACACGCCAAAGACCACCACAAAGGGGGCAACCAGCAGGATTGCAACGCAAATCAATAGTGTTTTTTGTCCGCGTGTTATCATGGTTCTGCCCTGCGCGTTGCAAGGACCGAGACCAGCAGAACCAGCGCTGTAACGATCAGCATGATAACCGCCAGTGCCGCGCCAAGCGGCAGGTTCGCATCCCCCAACGCCTTGTCGCTGATGATCACGGTCATGGTCCAGTCTTTGGGGCGACCGAGCATCGTCGGCATCACAAAAACGCCCAGCAGATACACAAACATGGTCAGAGTGACGGAAATCAACGACGTGCGAAAGGCTGGTAAAACCACCTTGAAAAACACCAACATTGGCGGCGTTCCAAGGGTCAGGGCTGCCTCTTCAATACTGCGATCGCGCCGTGCGGCTTGCGGATACAAGATCAGCGCCACAATAGAAAAGCCGAGGTACACAAGGCCGATAAGCATTGCCCCAAAACTTGGACTTAGGGATCGTGGGTTGGTCCATAAGCCAATCCATTCAAGGAACCGAGGCAGGCCCACACTTTCGGACATTAGAATGAGCCACGCAAAGCCGATGATGACTTCACTCAGACACATGAGAGACAAAAGCAGAATGATCCAGAACAACTGCCAGCGGCGGCTTAGTTCGGAAATAGCGAGGACCGTCGGAAAGGTAATCGCAACAACGACAACCGCCCCGAGCACTGCGGTGTAAAGCGAGCGGACAGAAACGGTGTAGTAAAAGCTGGAAAAGAATTTTGCGTAATTGTCCCAAACAAAAGCAACTTCGTAAAACGCCATCGGGTCGGATTTGTAAAAACTGACGATAATCATCAGGGCCAATGGCACGACAAAAAACACCGCGAGCACGATGAACGTGACGGTGCTGATCGCGGTGGTGCCTGCCCGTTCGCTGATCATGCGGGGATCACCCAAGCCGCATCTGGCCCCCAGCTGATGGCCACTGTGTCGCCTTCGGCAAAACCGTCGCCCTGCCCTGCAAAAGCGCTTTGAAATACTGTTTGGCCATTCACGTCGATTTCGCGTTCGATCACCGCGCCAAGACGACGTTGGGTGGTGAGCGTTCCTATTAGGCCCGTTTTGGATGCTTTGGTCAGTGTGATTGCTTCGGGACGAACAGCCACGGAATGCGTACCGAGCACACCTTCGTTTTTACCCTTGGCTTTGCCAAGATTTGTCTCTCCAAACAGCACGCCTTCGTTTGTGAACGTTAAATCAAAGATGTTGTTCGTGCCGATAAACTCCGCCACGTAGCGCGTTTGCGGCTGCGCGTAGAGCACATCTGGTGGGCCCGCCTGTTCGATCTTGCCGTCCTGCATGATCACAATCCGATCCGCGAGCGCCATGGCTTCGCGTTGATCATGTGTCACAAAAATCGTCGTCACGCCGAGTGCGCGCTGAATACGTTTCACTTCGATCTGCATTTGATCGCGCAAGGCCGCATCAAGCGCGGAAAACGGTTCGTCCATCAGAAAAATATCGGGGCTGAGCGCCAATGCACGGGCAATAGCAACCCGTTGGCGTTGCCCACCAGACAGCGCTGACACTTGGCGATCTGCTAACCCGTCCAAACCGATCATGCCAAGCAAGCGGTCTACTTCCTTGCGCACCACTGCTTTGGATTCACCGCGCAGGTTCAAGCCGTAGCCGATGTTGTCCCCTACGTTTAAATGCGGGAACAATGCCAGCGATTGGAACACCATGCCAATATTGCGTTTGTGACAGGGAATGGCGGTTAAATCCTTACCACCAAGCAGAATGTCGCCTTTGTTATGGTCTTCCAGTCCAGCAACCAAACGCAGCAACGTGGTTTTGCCGCATCCAGAGCCACCTAAAAGGCAGATAAACTCACCTGATTGGATCGTCAGCGTTATGTCTTTGAGCGCCTCAAACGCACCAAAAGATTTGCCAAGATGCGAGATTTCAAGTTCTGCCATAAGAGCAATCCAAACCTAAGGGAGCGGTCAGAGCCCGTCAGCTCTGACCAAAGGGAGACACTATTGCGCGATCATTTCTTGGTATTTGGTTTCCAGCCAATCACCCTCGCGTAGGTGGATTTCCGTTTGCACGCGGATCGGTTCAATCTCGCTGCCCACAGCCGCGAATTCCTCGGCTGACAGATCCATGCTCGTGCGTGGCACAACCGGCATCACACCCATTTTGCGCGCAAGCTCGGCCTGAACTTTCGGCTGGCTCATGTAGTTCAGGAATTTTTCTGCAGCCGAGATGTTTTTGGAATCCCGCGGCACAACCCAATAGGCATCAGACACGATACCGCCCTCTTTTGGAAAGGTCGAAGCAATCGGCTTACCATCCCAGATCGAAAGCATGGCAACGTCGTGGTAATAGAGGCCCGCATTTAATTCGCCCGCTTCCAGTGCTTGTTGGAACTGACCCTCATCACGGTACCACAGTTTCACCTGCGGCTTCATTTCTGCGATTTTTGCGATGACTTTTTCCAGCCCTTCGCGGGTTTGCATGATTTCATAGCCACCAAAGAAGGTTTTTGCAGTTACTTCTAACAAACCAGAGTTCGGCGTCGTCACAATACCCAACTTACTGTCCCATTTGTCTTCCCACAATTCGGCCCAGCTTGCTGGCGCGTCTTTGGAAAAGTCAGTGTTGGACACAAGCGTTGTGTAAAACGCCAATGCGCCCACAGCATAGGCTTTGCCCGCATCGTTGGTTTTTACATAGCCGTCTTTC
>CALLAV010000145.1 GCA_938001995.1 uncultured Amylibacter sp.
TACACAGACATTTACGCGTAAGGACAGAAAACATGCCTATTCAAATCCTCATGCCCGCCCTTTCGCCCACAATGGAAGAAGGCACGCTCGCCAAATGGCTCGTCAAAGAAGGCGACACCGTTGCCTCTGGCGACATCATGGCCGAAATCGAAACCGACAAAGCCACGATGGAATTTGAAGCCGTCGATGAAGGCGTCATTGGTAAAATCCTGATCGCCGAAGGCACAGAAGAGGTGAAAGTAAACACCCCTATCGCGGTCCTTTTGGAAGACGGCGAAGACGCCAGCGCAGCAGACGCGGCCCCTGCCGCCGAGGCAAAATCAGAAGCCCCGGCTGCAGCGCCCGCAAAAGCCGCCGCACCCGTGGCCGCAGAAATCCCAATGGAAGACGTGCCAGAAGGCACCACCTTCAAAAAACAAACCGTCCGCGAAGCCATCCGCGACGCAATGGCCGAAGAAATGCGCGCCTCTGATGACGTGTTCCTCATGGGCGAAGAAGTGGCCGAATATCAAGGCGCTTACAAAGTCTCCCAAGGCATGCTCGAAGAATTTGGCGCCCGCCGCGTGATCGACACGCCGATCACCGAACACGGTTTTGCTGGCATCGCCACAGGCGCATCTTTTGCAGGCCTGCGCCCCATCGTGGAATTCATGACCTTCAACTTCGCCATGCAAGCCATTGACCAAATCCTGAACTCCGCCGCAAAGACCCTGTACATGTCTGGTGGCCAAATGGGTGCACCGATGGTGTTCCGTGGTCCAAACGGCGCTGCAGCCCGTGTTGGCGCGCAACACTCCCAGGATTACGCTGCTTGGTACGCGCAAATTCCGGGCCTCAAGGTGGTCATGCCCTACACGGCCGCCGACTATAAGGGCCTGATGAAATCCGCTATCCGCGATCCGAACCCTGTGATCATGTTGGAAAATGAGATACTTTACGGCACATCAGGCGACGTGCCTGATATGGATGATTTCACTGTGCCAATCGGCAAGGCTAAAATCGCCCGCGCGGGCGACGATGTGACCATTGTGTCCTTCGGCATTGGCATGAAATACGCTCTTGAGGCCGCAGACAAGCTCGCCGAAGATGGCATTTCAGCCGAGGTTGTCGACCTGCGCTCGCTGCGTCCAATGGACACCGAAACGGTCATTGAATCGGTCAAGAAAACCAACCGCTGCGTCACCGTCGAAGAAGGCTTTCCTGTCTGCTCCATCGGCAACCATATCAGCGCAGTGCTGATGCAACAGGCCTTCGATTACCTCGATGCGCCGGTCATCAACTGCACAGGCAAGGACGTTCCAATGCCTTATGCCGCGAACCTTGAAAAGCTCGCACTCGTGACAACGGCCGAAGTGATCGACGCCGTAAAATCCGTAACCTACCGCTAGGAGACAGCAAAAATGGCAATCGAAATTCTCATGCCCGCCCTGTCCCCCACGATGGAGGAAGGCACGCTCGCAAAATGGCTGGTTAAAGAAGGGGACACCGTGGAAAGCGGAGACCTTTTGGCCGAAATTGAAACCGATAAAGCCACGATGGAATTTGAAGCCGTCGATGAAGGCGTGATCGGCAAGATCCTGATCGCCGAAGGCACGGAAGAGGTGAAAGTTAACACCCCTATCTGCGTACTTCTCGAAGACGGCGAAGACGCGAGTGCGGCGGACGCGGCCCCTGCGAAAAAGGCCGAGGCGCCCAAAGAAGAAGCCCTAAAGGAAGAGGCCGCAAAACCCACCGCCGCCCCTGCCCCAGCGGCCCCGCAGAAAGACGGCAATCGCGTGTTTGCCTCCCCATTGGCGCGCCGTATTGCCGAGCAAAAAGGCCTTGATCTGTCCGCGCTGTCAGGCTCTGGCCCACATGGTCGGATCGTCAAAGCTGACGTTGAAAATGCGGACCCATCGGCGAAACCTGCTGCTGCACCCGCAAGCGCACCCCCAGCCCCCGCGCTCGCCACATCTGCGGACAGTGAAACCGTCAAGAAGATGTACACAGAGCGCGAGTACGAGGAAATCTCGCTCAACGGCATGCGCAAAACTATCGCGGCGCGCCTGACCGAAGCCAAGCAAACCATCCCGCATTTCTATCTGCGCCGTTCCATCACGCTCGACGCGTTGCTGAAAACACGCGGCGAAATCAACGCGGGGCTTGCCGACAGCGGTGTGAAAATCTCGGTCAATGATTTCATCATCAAAGCCAGCGCCAAAGCCTTGCAAGATGTACCAGGCTGTAACGCGGTTTGGGCCGGTGATCGCTTGCTCCAGATGAAGGCTTCAGACGTTGCAGTGGCGGTTGCCATCGACGGCGGCTTGTTCACACCCGTGATCCAAGACGCTGAAATCAAACCACTTTCTGTGATTTCCACGGAGATGAAAGACCTCGCAACACGGGCCAAAGAACGCAAACTTGCGCCTCATGAATACCAGGGCGGCAGTTTTGCGATTTCTAATCTTGGGATGATGGGCATCGAAAACTTCGACGCCGTGATCAATCCACCGCATGGGTCAATCCTCGCCGTTGGCGCTGGACAAAAACAACCCATCGTGAACAGCGACGGTGCATTGGCGTCCGCCACAAAAATGTCGGTGACCCTGTCGGTCGATCACCGCGTCATCGACGGCGCACTTGGCGCGGAATTCCTTGCGGCCTTGTCAGGCTACATCGAAAAACCAATGTCGATGTTGGTCTAAGCCACTGCTTCTTTGTTCTAACAATACTCAAATGAAAAAGGGCGCTGAAATCTCAGCGCCCTTTGTCGTCTCAATGGGTTTTGCTTTAGTTGCCTAAGCCAAGGTTCAAGGCCACAAACCGTGGCGCGCCTTCGCGTTTGACCAGCATCAGCACGGACTTGCGCCCCGCTTCACGTGCTGCGTCAAAGGCATCTGCCACCTCTTTCGGGGTCGTCACAGGCTTTTGACCAATCTCAACGATCAGATCGCCAGACCGCATCCCCTTTTCATAGGAATCAGAGGTCTCATCCACGGTCAGCACCGCCACGCCTTTTTCTGTTAACGCGACGCCAAGCTGCTCGCGCACCTCGTCGGTCAGTGTTGTCAGACGCATGCCCATGGCCTCGGTGTCTTTCGTTTCCGGTTTGGACAGGGCTGGAACCACCGGGTTGCGCTCGGCATCCTCACGACGACCCAGAACAACTTGCAGGGATTCTGTATTCCCATCACGGAACACCACCACATCCACCGCTTTTCCAACAGCAGCGTTGCCAACAGCGCGCACTAAGCCGCGTGTATCGGTCACTTCGCGTCCATCAAAGTTAAGGATGATGTCACCTGCCAAAATACCAGCCGCCTTCGCAGGGCCCTCTGGCACATTGCTGACCAGCGCGCCGCGCACACCGTCAAGGCCGACCGCATCGGCAATATCTGCATCCACATCTTGGATCTGCACACCCAGCCAGCCGCGACGGGTTTCACCAAATTCCTGCAATTGATCCACGACCTTGGTCACCACATTCGAAGACATGGAAAAACCCAGACCAATGGAGCCACCTGTCGGGGAAATGATCGCCGTGTTCACACCGATGACCTCGCCGTCCATGTTGAACAGCGGACCACCAGAATTGCCTTTGTTGATCGCAGCATCCGTCTGAATGTAGTCGTCATACGTGCCACGAAGCGAGCGTTCCCGCGCCGAGATAATCCCAGCAGAAACCGAGAACCCCTGCCCCAGCGGGTTACCAATGGCCAACACCCAGTCGCCCACACGGGCCACGTTGCTGTCACCAAAACCAACAAACGGCAGGTCGCGATCCGCTTCAACTTTCAACAGCGCTATGTCTGTCTTGTCGTCTGTGCCGATCAGTTTCGCATCCAAAAGCGGACCGCCTTCAAACAATTCCACCTGAATTTCATCCGCACCATCAATGACGTGGTTGTTTGTCACAACATACCCATCCGCCGAAATGATAAACCCAGAGCCAAGCGCTGAGGCACGGCGTTGGTTGTTTGGATTGCCCTGCCCTTGTGGGCCAAACAGATCAGGAAACAGCTCTTCCAAAGGCGAGCCACGCGGCGCACGGGGCATCGCGGGGGCTTCACGCCCTGCAACCACGGTGCTGGTGGTGATGTTCACCACAGCGGGGCTAAGCCGTTCGGCCAGGTCTGCAAAACTGTCAGGGGCGCCACGGGCTGCGGCGGACATCGCCTGCAACAGGATCATGGCAAGCGTCACAAATGCGCCCGTCGCATAGGCCATTGCCTTGTGCGAACTGTCAGCGCGTGTTGCTGTCATTGTTTTCAATTTAGTCTCTCCTCAAAGTACTGCTAGACTGTGGAACTGTTGCGCATGAAATGCGCTGTTCCGTCCCCTTTATTTTGTGTCACGCTGGCAACATTGCAACGAAATCAGTTGCAACAAAAGGTGAAAATATCGTGATCATCTGGTGAGCAACTTAGCGCTTTCTCGCTCAAAACCATTAATTAGCCGTTCATTTTCGTAAAATACTTCGTAACGCAACTTACAAAGAGCGCGCAAACCAAACGATCGCAACGCCAACTGCCACAATCCCCAACCCGATATTACGCCGTGTTTGCACAGGAATATCGCGCAGCGCCTTGAGCAGGTCCTCAAAACGCAAAGGGACCAGTGCAAGCACCAGTCCCTCAATTACGGCCAAAAGGCCAAGAGCCAGTATCAGCTCCTTCATTCGCGACCTGTGTCCGACTTCAAGAAGTCGAAGAACTCGCTGTCCGGTGAGATCACCAATGTGGAGTTGCTGCCCTGAAGCGCTGTCTCATACGCGGCCAAAGACCGATAAAAGGCAAAGAACTCTGGATCGCGACCAAAGGCGTCCGCAAAGATTGCGTTCCGCTCTGCGTCTGCTTCACCACGAATGATGTCGCTGTTCTTTTGCGCCTCTGACACAGTTTCAACCACAGTCCGGTCCGCACCCGCACGCACACGTTGCGCCGCTTCGTTACCACGCGCGATTTCGTCTGCCGCTTCACGTTCACGTTCTGCACGCATCCGTTCAAACGTTGCTTCAAGGTTTTGCGCAGGCAGATCAGCACGTTTAATACGCACGTCGATGATTTCCACACCAAGGCCAGAAGCCTCTGTGCGGGACAGATCACGGATCTGGTTCATCAGTTGAACACGATCAGCGGACAAAACTGCGCCCGATGTCACGCCGCCCAAAACGCCACGCAACTGGGCGTTCAAGATGCGTTCCAGACGGGACCGCGCACCATTGACGCCAGAGGCCCCAACCGCACGACGGAACTGTTTGGCATCCGAAATGCGCCAGCGCGCAAAGGCATCCACTACAAGACGACGATCATCCGCAGGCGTAACCTCAAGCGGTTGAGTGTCGAGCGCCAAAATACGGTCGTCGTATTTCACGATTTCGTGGAACAATGGCACTTTGAAGTACAGGCCCGGCTCTGCGATTTCCGCAGTCACCTCACCAAACCAAAGACGCAGCGCTTTTTCACGTTCGTCTACGATATATACCGCACTGGCCAGAACCAGCAGGACAACCGCTACAACGGGAAGTAAGAATTGCAAACGTTTCATTAGTTTGATCCTCCACGGTTTTTGTTCAACTCATTAAGCGGCAGATACGGCACAACGCCTTGCCCGCCCCCTGCGCTTTCGTCGATGATGATCTTCTCAACACCGCCCAAAACGCGTTCCATGGTTTCCAGATACAAACGTTTGCGCGTCACTTCGGAGGCTTTCGCATATTCGTCGTAGACGGCCACAAAACGGCTGGCTTCACCTTCGGCTTGGTTTACTTGCTGTGCACGATAGCCTTCAGCCTCTTCGAGCAGCTGCGCCGCCTTACCACGGGCTTCGGCCACAACACGGTTCGCATACGCGTCCGCTTGTTTTTCCAAAGTGTCGCGTGTTTGTTCGGCTGCTTGAACTTCGCGGAATGCGTCGATCACCTCTTCTGGAGGATCGGCCTTGTCAAAGTTCACACGAACAAGGGACACACCACTGTCATAGCTGTCGAGCGTGGCTTGGATCAATTCACCCAATTCTTGGGAAATCGCATCGCGATCACGGTTCAAAATCGGTGCAAGGTTTGATCGCGCGATAATTTCGCGCATGGCAGATTCAGACACGGCACGAATTGTGTCTTCTGGTTCAGCCAAGTTGAACAGGTATTTTTGCAAATCAGAGATATTCCAAACAACCTGGAAATCGATGTCCACGATGTTTTCGTCACCTGTCAGCATCAAACCACTGTCCAAACGCGATCCGCGACCCACACCAATATCGACGGTGTTTTCGCGTGTTACGGCAAGGATCTCTTTGGTCACGATCGGCCAAGGGGCAAAGTTCAGACCCTCTTGTCCAGTTTGGGTGTATTCGCCAAACATCAGTTCAACCGATTGCTCGGATGTATCGACGCGGTAGAAGCTGGCGAACAGCCACAATACCAAAGCACCAAGCAAAACCAGGCCAACCATACCACGGCTGACGCTTGGACCGCTTGGCAAACCGCCAGAGCCGCCAGAACGACCCCCGCCGCCTTTGCCGCCCATCAAAACACGAAGCTGTTCTTGGCCCTTGCGCACGATCTCGTCAATCTCGGGCATTTGCCCCTGATTGCCACCTGTGGGGCGACGGTTGTCGTCTCCACGGTTGTTGTCGTCATCACCGCCGCGGTTTCCACCGCCGCCGCCCCAGGGACCACCTGAATTATTACCTGCCATTTTAAATAGCATCCTTTCGTAAGGTCTTTGAACCACTAGACACCTAGTTGGCTGTCTTTGTCAGAAAATCAAGTAAATCACAACTGCCGATGGTCAGCGCGTCGGGGTGGACATCGTCACCAATTCCTCAGCGGCTGTGGGGTGTACGGCAACGGTGCGATCAAAGTCCTCTTTAGTGGCGCCCATTTTCACCGCAACTCCTGCCAATTGGATCATTTCACCCGCTCCGTGGCCTACAATGTGACATCCAAGCACTTTGCGCGTGGCTTTGGACACGATCAGCTTCATCAGCATCTTTTCGTCTTTGCCCGCAAGGATGTGCATCATCGGTCGAAATGCCGCAGCATAGACTTCGATTTCCTCGGACGCGCGCGCCTCTTCTTCGCCCATGCCGACTGTGCCAATCTCTGGCTGCGTGAACACGGCAGTGGCGATCAGATCGTGATCGGGGGTGGTCGGGTTGTTTTTGAACACGGTTTCCACGAACGCCATGCCCTCGCGGATCGCCACAGGCGTCAGCGCCACGCGGTCGGTGACATCGCCAACGGCATAGATCGACGGAACCGAACTGGCAGAATATTGGTCGACCAGAACTTCGCCCTTAGAGCCGAGTTTCACACCCACATCTTCGAGCCCCAGCCCCTTGGTATTTGGCACACGTCCAGTGGCATAGATCACTTGATCCACCTCAAAATGCCCACCACCTTTGTTGGTCACTTTGATCCCTGTGTCTGTTTTCTCGAGCGCGGTCACATCCATATTCACCTGTAAATCGACACCCTTGTTGCGCATTTCATCCGCCACGTGGTCGCGTACTTCATTATCAAAGCCGCGCAGGATCTGTTCGGACCGATAAAATTGCGTTGTGTGTGTGCCCATGCCATTGAAGATGCCCGCGAACTCGCACGCGATGTACCCGCCACCCACGATCAAGACCCGTTTGGGCTGCTCTTTCAGCTCGAATATCTCGTTTGAGGAAATCGCCAACTCGGACCCCGCGAAATCAGGGATGAACGGCCACCCACCTGTGGCCACCAAAATCGTCTTGGCGGTGATCACTTCATCACTGGCAAGTGTCACCTCGTTTGGACCTGTCACAATCGCGCGGGCATCATAAAGGGTGACGCCTGCCCCTTTCAGGTTCTTGGCATAGATGCCTTCAAGGCGATCAATCTCGGCATCTTTGGAGGCCATGAACGCGCCCCAGTCAAAGGAGCGGTCGCCGACCGTCCAACCAAAACCTGCCGCGTCTTCAAAATGTTCGGAAAACTGCGAGGCATAAACCATCAGTTTTTTGGGCACGCAGCCCCGGATCACACAGGTCCCGCCATAGCGGTGTTCTTCTGCCAATCCGACTTTTGCACCCGCTTGCGATGCCACGCGACTGGCCCGCACACCACCAGAACCGCCCCCAATAACAAAGAGGTCGTAATCATAAGCCATAGTAAATGTCCTTAGTTTGCTGCCCGCCGATGCGGTGCAGTCTTAATCTTCGATATCGGCGAACAGGTTTTCGTTCAGCAGAATATCAATCTGCTCGTTCTCAACCGTGCCGTTGTTAATGTCACGGACTTCCACACGTCCGTCGCCGTGGCCAATCACAATGGCGTCAGCGATGTCGAGAAACAGACCGTTTTCCACAACGCCCGGCACTTGGTTCATAATAAGGGACAGCTCGCGCGGGTTTTCGATGCGTTTAAGGTGCAGGTCGAGAATGAAGTGTCCCTCGTCCGTGATCAGTGGGCTGTCATTTTGCATCCGCAACGTAGTTGTGCTGCCCAGCACGTTCACATTTGACAGGCATTCTTCGATCAGCTCTTTGGTTGTTTCCCAGCCGAACTTTACGACCTCTACAGGCAGCGGGAAGGCGCCAAGCGTCTCAACCGCTTTGCTGGCGTCTGAAATTACAACCATCTGGTCGCTTGCTGTTGCCACGATCTTTTCTTGCAACAACGCACCGCCACCGCCTTTGATCAGGTTCAGATTCGGATCGAACTCATCCGCACCATCAATTGTAAGATCGAGCCATTTGACCTGATCCAACGAATGCACATTAATGCCAACATCGCGCGCCAATTGCGCTGTGCGCTCTGATGTTGGAACCGCTTTGATCTTCAACCCTTCATCGCGTACCAATTCGCCCAGCATTTTCACCAGCCAGGCCGCCGTCGATCCTGTCCCAAGCCCAACACGCATGCCGCTTTCGACGTAGTCAACCGCCCGTTTCGCAGCAACAAATTTGGCTTTATCAATCGGGGAAAACTCGCTGCTCATGGCACACCTTCTGGGTTCGTGGGTTTCTTCCCGTATAAAACGTTCCGCGCCGTGCGGCGAGTGTGAAATGATCCGTTAACCGCGTTTTTTCGCCGAACGCGAAGAAGGATGCCCCTTTGGATGCATCAAATGTCGGATACGGATTACTTTTGAACGACGCCTTGGGCTAAGTACGGGTCAAATCAGCAGGACTTACACCATGTTTCTCAGCATCTTCGAAATCTTCAAAGTGGGCGTCGGCCCGTCATCCTCCCACACGATGGGACCGATGACCGCTGCATCCATGTTTCTGGACAAACTGAAGGGTGAAGGGATCAAGGCCACATCCCTTGGCGGTTCCCTGCATGGCTCGCTTGCGTTTACAGGCATTGGTCACCGCACCGACCGTGCTGTTGTGCTTGGTCTTGACGGGTTCACGCCCGACGATTTTGATCCTGACGCCGCGAAAATGGCTGAAGACCGCATCGCTGCGCACAAAACTGTCAAACCCCAAGGCCATCCCGAATACGCGTTCGATCCCGGCGAAGACCTGATCTTTGACTATGACACCATCCTTACGGGCCACGCAAACGGCATGAAACTTTGGGCCAAAGACGAACACGGCGCGATCCTTGTGGAACAGATTTATTACTCCATCGGCGGCGGTTTTGTCGCCACTGCCGAAGAAATGGAACAGGTCGAAGCCGAACAAGGCGCCATCCCGGATGAGGTTCCCTACCCTTTCAAAAACGCCGACTACATGATGGACATGGCCAAATGCTCGGGCAAATCCATCGCCCAGATGAAATGGGAAAACGAACTGATCCGTTCTGGCCCAGATAACCTGCGTGAACGGATCATGCGGATCTGGCATGTCATGAACACTTGCATCGACAAAGGCTTGGAAACAGGCGGTATCCTTCCAGGTGGGTTGAACGTGAAACGCCGCGCCATGGGCATCCACGAACAGTTGCAGGCCGAACAAGGCCAGAACTTCACTGCGCCCCACATCATCAACGACTGGATTTCCGCTTACGCCATGGCCGTGAACGAAGAAAACGCGGCAGGCGGTCAAGTTGTCACCGCCCCCACCAATGGGGCCGCAGGCGTGGTTCCTGCAACCATCCGCTACTACCTCGATCACGTGCCAAGCGCGAAAGAAGATGATGTGGTGGATTTCCTGCTGACCGCCGCCGCCATCGGTGGCATCATCAAGAACAATGCTTCTATCTCTGGCGCAGAAGTTGGCTGTCAGGGCGAAGTCGGCTCTGCGTCCGCTATGGCAGCCGCGGGTCTTTGTGCGGTCTTGGGTGGAACACCTGAACAAGTAGAAAACGCCGCCGAAATCGCGCTGGAACACCACCTCGGCATGACCTGCGACCCGATCAAAGGCCTCGTCCAAGCGCCCTGCATCGAACGCAACGGCCTTGGCGCAATCAAAGCAGTCTCTGCTGCGTCTTTGTCCATGCGCGGGGACGGCACACACCTTGTTTCGCTTGATGCTTGCGTGGAAACAATGCGCCAAACAGGCCACGACATGTCCGAGAAATACAAAGAAACCTCGCTCGGAGGCCTCGCCGTTAACCTACCCGCGTGCTGATACCAAGCGCGCGGCACAGCGCATTCAGCGCATCTTTAAGCAGGTGTTTTGGCAGGATCATCAACATGTCCCCTGACAAAACTCGCACCGTCATGTCGCCCCCAAGCGCGGCATTCGAACACCCAATTTGCGTGTTAGGGCGAAACGGCAACCCATCCAAAGCCCACTTTAATCCCGTGCTTTGGGCGTCAACGTCGGACATAGGGAACAGCGAAACGCGGTCATGCTTGCGCAACCTAAGGGTGAATTGACTTGGAACACGGAACACCACATCATCAGAACCAATCAACAGCACCGCGCGATCCGTGACCAAACATAGCGCGTTTAAAGCTGCCATTTGGTGATCCAATCGCCCCCCAAAGAACCCAACACCCAAAACAACCTTAGCGTGCGTTTCAGCTAAACACTTTTCCAGATCGGTTGAGTTCTGATCATCCACAAACACCAGCGGAACGTCGAGCGCGTTGGCGCTCAACTGTTCCACACTGTCCAAATCCCCGATCACGGCATCTGGACGAATGTCCCAATCAAACGCAACGTTTGCACCCCCATCTGCGGCCACCAAAACGGGGGCCATATCCAATGCGCGGATCAAATCCAACCGATCCACGGAACCGCCGCCCAAAAGTGTCATCATTGTGGCATTGTTTACAATTTGCGGTAACTTATCCACATTGGTTCCTAATCATGGGTAATCGGCACGTTTTTTTACGCGTTCATGCTTTATTTATCGTTTTTTCCTAGGGTCAACGCAGGTGCAAGGCTAAATTAACCATAGTATCGATGTAAAAACGAGTAGTAGAGTTAATTATGGAATCGCAAAACAAAGTAATGACAGTGTCCTACGGGACGTTCTCTTGCACATTGGATGGGTTTGACGACCCTTTCACAACGATGCAGCTTGTCGCGGAGTATTTTCGCAAACTCGCCTCAGAGGATCGTTATTTTGGCGGGGAACCCCTGCAACCCGATTCAAACGCTCTGCACCGCATCGCCCAAGACGCGAACCCGTACAAAGTTGACGCCGAGGTTACGGACACAGGCGTGACCCTGCGCAAAGCTGATGTCGTTGACGCCCCTGCCCCGAAAGCCGAAGTTGCCAGCAACGCTCCAGCACCCGAGCCTGTCGTCGAGGACGTTGTCGAACCCGCACCCTTGTTTATGTCCCGTCGTTCCGTACCTGTTGTAACAGAAGCTTATATCGAAGACGCCGCCGCGGACGAACAACTAGATGACGCACAACCAGACGAAGAAACGGCATCATTCGTTGAAGCCACTATGTTTTCATCCCGCCGCAACGAGCTGACACCTGCCAGCGACGAGCCAGAAATCTCTGCCGCCGAATTATTGTCTGTTGAGGATGAAGCAGACGAAGACGAAGAGCCGGCACTTGATGTGGCGCCTGAAGTTGCAGACGTGGCTGAAGACGAGTTGGAAGCGATCAAAGACCAGATCACACAAGAAGTGAAATCTGCCAAACGCGAAAAACTGAGAGAAGGCGATGACATTCAACGCGAAGAAGAAGCGTTAGAACGTCTGCTGGAAACCACCAACACCAAGCTCGACAATCCTGCGCATGCACGCAAATCAAACGCGCTGGAACGCCTAAAAGCCGCCGTCGCCGCAACCGAGGCAGAACGCCGCTTGCGCGGAAATGGTAAAACCGAACGCCCAAAAGTGCAAAACCTTGATAATCCTGCGGAATTCAAATCCCGCATGAGCGAAGTACGCCGCAACCACGAGGATGTGGTGAAAATTTCGCGCCCAACCGCAAAGAAAACAGGGGATCGTGCGCGCGGATCGTTCGCAACTTTGATCCTGGGAAATGACCAACGTGTTTCCTCCAACGACGCTGCGGAGGCAGCCGCTCCTGTAAAAAAGCCCGAGGCTGACGGTCAGCCAACCGCCGAACGTTCAAAACCATCGCTGAAAATCGTGCGTCCATCTTTGGACGAAGCAGCCCCGCGCGCATCTGCGCCCCACGCTTCTGGGTTTCGGGCCTTTGCAGACAAACTCGGCGCGAACAGTCTGCACGAATTGCTAGAAGCATCCGCTGCATACCTTGCGATTGTTCAAGAAGAACCGCGTTTCACACAGACTCG
This sequence comes from uncultured Amylibacter sp., assembly GCA_938001995.1. Lineage (GTDB taxonomy): Bacteria > Pseudomonadota > Alphaproteobacteria > Rhodobacterales > Rhodobacteraceae > Amylibacter. The sequence continues at coordinate 12,630 of CALLAV010000145.1, forward strand.
CATTTTGGAAAACCTCAGCACCTATATGGATGAAAATCAAATTTCCGAGGAAGCTGCCAGCCGTTCGCTTAATCGTTTGATGCGCGACGGTCGTATCTTGCGGGTCAAACAAGACAGCTACACGATTTCCAAGTCCGCAAAACATGGCTACCGCGATCGCGTAGCAGGCTAAAATCTTTGCCAAACGCCCCAAAGGGTACGGGCCTAATAACCTGTCACGCACCTCTCGATGACTGAGTTTTTTCGCAAAGGCAGTAATCCGTTGACATCTTAGTCCAAAGGCCTGCGTTTTGTGGGCCTTTTTTGTGGCGAGCACGCGCAACTTCGTGTTCACTGCACGGAATGACCGCTTTTGACACTATCATCATCGGCGCAGGATCCGCAGGCTGCGTGCTCGCGAACAAACTTGGCGCTGACACCTCTCGTTCGATCTTAATTGTCGAGGCAGGACCACCTGATCGCGACCTCATGATCCACATTCCTGCAGGGGTGTATCGGGCATGGCGTGATCCAAAAATCAACTGGAACTATACTACTGAAAGCGATCCAAAAGTACACAATCGCAACATTCCTATGCCACGAGGCCGCGTTTTAGGCGGATCTTCTAGCATAAATTCGATGGTGTATATGCGGGGCCATCCTTTGGACTACGACGCATGGCATGGCAATCACGGCCTTCCAGATTGGTCTTATGCCCACTGCCTGCCCTACTTCAAAGCGTGCGAAACCAGCGACCGTGGCGCATCCGAATATCGAGGTGGAAGCGGTCCGCTCGGCGTCACGAAAGGCAGTTATGACAACCCGCTGTACAACGCCTTTCTAAACGCGGGCGAACAGGCAGGCCAAGGACGCACGGACGATCCGAACGGATACAACCCGGAGGGCGTCGCCCGCCTTGATGCCACCCGCAAAAACGGTCGTCGCTGTTCTGCCGCCGTCGCGCACCTGCGCCCTGCCCTCAAACGCGGAAACGTTTCACTGTTCACAGGCGCACAAGTCTGTCGCATCTTGATGAACGGCACGCGGGCCGAAGGTATCGAATTCATCCAAAATGGCGAAACCAAAACCGCATTCGCCCCCGAAATCATTCTGTCAGGCGGCGCAATCAATTCACCTCAACTCCTAATGTTGTCTGGCATCGGGCCCAAAGATCACCTTATCGACCACGGCATTCCATGCGTGCAAAACATCCAAGGCGTTGGGCAAAACCTGATGGACCACGCCAATTTCATCCTGCAATTCGAAAGCTTGAAATCCTTCCCAATCCATCACGTTGATCATCCGATCCGCAAGGGGCTGGCAGGTGCGTATTGGTTGTTTACCCGCAACGGCATCGCTGCGAGTAATATCTGGGAGGCTGGCGGGCTGATCAAATCGGACGACACCGTTTATTATCCCGATCTGCAATACCACTTTGGTCCCGTTGGTTTTGAATATTCGGGCAACAAGATCACCCTGAACCAAGCCTTTGCCATCCACGTTGATATCTTGCGCCCAAAATCGCGGGGTAGCATCCAATTGCGCAGTTCAAATCCATCCGACAAACCATTGTTAAATTTCAACTATCTCGACCATTTTGATGACCTTAACACTCTTGTCAGGGCCATCCATAAAACCCGTGATCTTGTCTCACAACCCGCGTTCAAACATCTTGCGGGGCGAGAATTGTTTGACAGCGCAGAGGCAAAAACGGACACAGAAATCCAAAACTGGATCCGCAATCATGTCGAAACAGATTTCCATCCCTGCGGTACGTGCAAAATGGGCGTGGACGACATGGCCGTCACCAATGATCAAGGTCGCGTTCACGGGATTGAAGGTTTGCGGGTCGTCGATGCATCGCTTTTCCCGATGATCCCAAGCGGCAATCTGAACGCCCCGACACAGATGCTGGCGGCCAAAATCGCGGACAAAATCACAAATACAACCCCTTTACCGCCCCTCCACGCAAAGTTCGCATTTCAATGATTAACTTCTTCTTCGCCTGCCTGTTCATCCTCACCACACCGGGCCCGGGCGTGCTGTCCACCGCTGGTCTTGGGGCGGCCTATGGCTTTCGTGCAGGCTTTGCTTATATCGCGGGGCTTTTTGTTGGGTCGAACCTGGTTATGCTGGCTGTGATCAGCGGGTTGGCTGCAATTGTGTTTCAAATCAACGGCTTGCGCACAATCCTGCTGATCGCATCCACCAGCTATCTGATCTACCTCGCCGCCCGCATTGCTTTTGCGGGCAGCAAAGTCGCTTTTATCCACTCAGAAAAGCAACCCGGATTCTGGGCCGCCGTCACGCTGCAAATTATCAACCCTAAGGCCTATGTGGTTGGCACCACCATGTTTTCAGGCTTTCCGATTTTCCCCGACGCCTTCCTTTTTGAAGTCATCGTAAAATCGATTATCTTGAACGCCGTCTGGATTCCTGTTCATTTCGGATGGCTTTACGCAGGCGCGTCTTTAAAGCGGCTCAATCTATCTGACAAAACTCAACGCGCGATCAACATCTTTATGGCACTGGCTATGTTGGCCGTTGTCGGCCTCGCGGCGCTGTCGGTTTAATCGGCGTTTGCATCTGCGCGGGACATGCCCGCCACATCTTGCGCCAAAACCGCTTCCATAAATGGCGTGATATCCCCGTCCAAAACGCCTTTGGTGTCAGAGGTCTCAAAGTTCGTGCGCAAATCCTTAACCATCTGATATGGCTGTAAAACATAGGATCGGATCTGATTGCCCCAACCCGCGTCCCCTGCGTTTTCATGCACCTCGTTGACCAGCGCAGACCGCTTATCCAGCTCGATCTGATAGAGCCGCGATTTCAACGCTTTCATGGCGATATCACGGTTCTGGTGCTGTGATTTTTCCGAAGAGGTCACAACGATCCCTGTGGGCGCGTGGGTGATCCGAACTGCGGAATCCGTTGTGTTCACGTGCTGGCCACCAGCGCCAGATGAACGGTAAGTATCAATGCGAATGTCGCTGGGGTTTACTTCGATCTCGATGCTGTCATCCACAACGGGATAGACCTTTACCGATGTAAACGAGGTATGCCGCTTGGCCGCGCTGTCAAAGGGGGAAATGCGCACCAAACGATGTACGCCGCTTTCCGATTTTAGCCAGCCATATGCGTTGTGACCTGAAATTTTGTATGACGCGGATTTTAAGCCCGCTTCGTCGCCTGCTTGTTCCGATTGAACCTCGACGGAATAGCCAGCCTTTTCTGCCCACCGCACGTACATACGTGCCAACATGGACGCCCAGTCACAGCTTTCTGTGCCCCCTGCGCCCGCGTTGATTTCTAGGAATGTGTCATTGGCATCTGCTTCGCCGTTCAAAAGCGCTTCCAGCTCTTTTTGCGCGGCCACTGTTTTCAGCTTTCGAATGGCCGCTTCGGCCTCTGCGATGACCTCATCGTCTTCCTCCATTTCGCCCAGTTCGATCAGATCAACGTTGTCGGTCAGCTCTTGTTTCAGCCCCGTGTACGTCCCTATCGCATCGACCAATGCTTGGCGTTCACGCATCAATTTTTGCGCTTTGTCTGGATCGTTCCACAGATCGGGGTCTTCAGACATCGCATTGAATTCTTCGAGCCGATGCTCTGCCGTGTCCCAATCCATGCGCTGTTTTAACAGCTCAAGCGAGTTCTCAATCTCAGAGGCGAGTGTTTCGATTTCTGCACGCATGGGTCGGGTCCTAGTCTATTCGACCGCTTAGATACTACTGCCAGCGGGCGGCGTCCAGCCGTTACCGCGCGGCCATAAACGCCGCCAAGCGCACCAAACCTTCGCGGATATCTGCGGTGGAGCGTGCATAGGAAAAACGGATCGTTTGATGCCCGCGCACAGGATCAAAATCGAGCCCTGGCGTCACCGAAACACCTGCATCACGCAAAATCTCTGCACAAAACGCAGCACTGTCATTTGTATGGCGCGACACATCGGCATAGACATAGAAAGCCCCATCAGGCGGTGCAATCTGATCGAACCCCATTTGTGGCAGCGCCTCGAGCATCAAACGACGATTTTCAGCGTAAACCTCAAAATTCTCGCTTAATTCCGCTTCTGCTTCCATTGCGCCGAGTGCGGCAACTTGCGCGGCATGGGGCGCACAAATGAACATGTTTTGCGCCAACCTCTCCACTGTGCGCACGTGGCTTTCGGGCACAACCATCCAGCCGATCCGCCACCCCGTCATGGAAAAATACTTGGAAAACGAATTGATCACGAAACATTCGTCGCTGATTTCCAGCGCAGAAACTGCGCGGCCCTCATATTGGATGCCGTGGTAAATCTCGTCTGAAATAAAAGCGATATCCTGTGCGGCGCAGTGATCCATCAGAACCTTCAACGCATCGCGATCAAGCATGGTTCCCGACGGGTTCGCAGGGGATGCCACCAACAAGCCCGCCAAATCCTTGAGCGCCGCCACATCGTTTAAAACAGGCTGATAGCGATCCTGTGCACGGGTTTGAATGCCAATAGGTTCAAGCGACAAGGCCTTCAAAATGTTGCGGTAACTGGGATAGCCAGGTTCACCAATGGCCACCCGTTCGCCTTGGTCAAACAACGCCGTAAACGCCAAGGTAAAGGCCGCAGATGACCCTGCTGTCACAACAATGCGGTTCGGCGAAACCGTCACGCCGTACCAATCACGATACAGCTGCGCGATGCGTTCACGCAGGTCCAACCGCCCAAGCGCGACCGTATATCCAAGCGCATCATCGCCCATTTCGGCAATCAACCGCGCACGGGCAGTTTGGGGGGCCGCAGTCCCCGGTTGCCCCACTTCCATATGGATGATCGAGCGCCCTGCCGCCTCTTCCAGACGGGCCGCTTCCATCACATCCATCACAATAAAGGGATCGACGTCACCTCTGCTTGAACTCCGCATGAAATCTCTCCTAAACTGACGCTGCACGGGGTTTGTTTCAGGCACACCCCGCCCCGTCAATAGGCTGAAAGACCCAACATGCTGCGCCGTCTTTTTCTTTGCGTTTTGATTGCGTTGCAGGCCCAGTGGGCGGCAGCGCAAGGGCTGGTTCGTGACGCTGAAATCGAACGCACGCTTAAAATGGTGCTGCAACCTTTGCAGAAATCAGCAGGCATCGGGGGGTCGCGGGTCGATATTTTTATCGTCAACAGCCGCCAGTTGAACGCTTTTGTGGCGGGCGGAAACAACATCTTTCTGAACACGGGCCTTATTCGCAAGATGAAGTCTAAGGAAATGTTGCAGGCGGTCATGGCACATGAACTGGCCCATATTACCCAAGGCCACCAATCTGCACGTGCGGCCAACATTGCATCTGCGCGCACCGCTTCGGGCATTGGTCTTGCCGTTGGTGTTGCGGCCGCAGCGGCGGCTGGGTCGTCAAAAGTTGGGGTTGGTGTAATTGCGGGCTTGCAGGATTCGGCACGCCGATCCTTGTTTGCCCATTCCCGATCCCAAGAAAGCGCAGCTGATCGCGCGTCGATCCGCTATATGAATGGCGCTGGGATATCACCGCAAGCGGCCGTTGACGTGCTTAACATTTTTCGCGGGCAAGAAGCGCTGACCAGCAACCGTCAAGACCCTTATGTGCGGACACACCCGCTGACGTCACAGCGGATTGCGCGCATGAAAGCCGCAGCCAGTTCCTACGGCGGCAGCCCGTCCAAGCAATCGCCCAACATTGATTACTGGTATGCGCGGATGATCGTAAAGTTCAACGGCTTCATCGGTAATCCGAGTTACAATTTGCGTCAGGTCAAAAAAGGCGACGCGAGCGAGTTGAAAACGCTGGCCCGTGCCATTGCCTACCACCGCCAACCAAAACCCGCCAAAGCACGGCGCGAAGTCGACAAGCTGATCAAAATGCGCCCCAAAGACGCCTTTTATCACGAATTGCGCGGTCAGATTTTGCTAGAAAGCGGCAACGCCAAGGCCGCTGTGAACAGCTATCGCCGTGCGGCGAACCTTGCCCCGAAAGAAGCGTTGATTCTTGGTGGGTTGGGCCATGCCATGCTTGCCAAAGGATCAGGCGCATCGTTGAACGAAGCCTTAAAAGTGCTCAAACGGGCCTACGCCAAGGACCCGCGCGACCACCTAACCTTGCGCAATTTGGCGCAAGCCTATGCCCGCACGGGGCAGCCCGGCCAAGCCTCGGTCGCGACTGCGGAACGATATGCGCTACAATCAAACTTTAAACAGGCTGAAATTCATGCCAAACGAGCCCAAGGCCTTTTGCCGCGCGGATCGGCTGGTTGGCTAAAATCAGAAGATATCATCGCCATTGCGCGCCGCGTGGCTCCGAAAAAGAAGAAAAGATAATCAGATGAAAAACACACTCCTTAAAACCACCGCCCTTTTGACTGCGCTTGCGCTGCCTGTGGGGGCAACGGATCTGGATAAAATGACCGCGGAAGAACGGACCATTTTCCGCGATGAAGTGCGCAGCTATCTGATTGAAAACCCCGAAGTGTTGTTGGAAGCCATGCAAGTGCTGCGCGACCGCGAGGCGCAACAAGAAGCAAACCGCGACGAACAGATGCTGTCCGAACTGTCGCCAGAGATTTTCAACGACGGCGTGTCTTTTGTTGGCGGCAATCCTGACGGCGATATTACCATTGTCGAATTCCTTGACTACCGCTGCGGATATTGCCGCCGCGCCCATACGGATATGATCGAACTGCTTGCCGCGGACGGAAATGTGCGTTGGGTGGTCAAAGAATTCCCAATCCTTGGTCCAGACAGTGATTTGGCCGCAAAGCTGGCCGTGGCGACGCTGCAACATTACGGCAATGACGCGTATTACGCGCTGCACAATGTGCTGATGGAATACAAAGGCCCCGTGAACAATGGCACGCTGGCGCGGATCGCACAGGACGCGGGCATCGAGCTTGAACCGATCCGTGAATTGATCGACAGCAAGGGTGTTTCGGATCACATCGGTCGCATGCACGCCCTTGGCCAACAGCTTGGCGTCACAGGGACACCCGCATTCGTCATCGAAGATACGATCCTGCGCGGCTATCTCCCCCTTGCGGATATGCAAAACATCGTCGCTGAAATACGCGCAAACGCTGGGTAAACCAAACACTTCATTTGGTGCGCTATTTACTTTCCCAGCGCACCAAAACGTCCTATAACACCCCTCAGGTCTGCACGATAGACAGACACGAAACAGGTTAAGGACCCCTTGATGTCAAAAAAACACCAAGACGCTGACGTCGCCTTTATCGAGGCGCTTTCCGAACTCGTAAACGAAAAAGACTTGGCCGAGATTCAGGTCAAACGGGACTATGACGACAATTCTTCGCTGAACGTGCGCGTGACGCGGTATGCTGCGACCACATCCGTGGCCGCTCCTGCCGCGCCGATGCAAGTGGCGTCACCAGCGCCGGCGCCTGCTGCTCCGGCCAGTGCCGCACCAGCCGCCGCCCCTACAGGGGATCCAGCAGACGATCCGAACGCCGTCACCTCGCCGATGGTTGGCACGATTTACCTGCAACCTGAACCGGGTGCAGAAAGCTTTATTTCGGTTGGCGCATCCGTGAAAGAAGGCCAAACCCTTCTGATCGTTGAGGCCATGAAAACCATGAACCAGATTCCAGCGCCCCGCTCTGGCACGGTCAAACGCATCCTTGTCGAAGACGGCAGCGCGGTCGAGTTCGGCTCCCCGCTCGTGATCCTCGAATAACCAAAGGCGGCACAGATGTTTTCCAAAGTCCTCATTGCAAACCGAGGCGAGATTGCGCTGCGCGTGATCCGCGCCTGTAATGAACTCGGCATTCAAACCGTCGCAGTGCATTCCACCGCTGACAGCGATGCCATGCACGTGCGCATGGCGGATGAAAGCATTTGCATCGGCCCCCCATCAGGCGCGCTGTCCTATCTGAACATCCCTGCGATCATTTCGGCATGCGAAATCACAGGGGCAGAGGCCGTGCATCCGGGCTATGGGTTCTTGTCGGAAAACGCGCAATTTGTGCAAGTTCTGGAAGATCACGACATCAAATTCATCGGCCCAACAGCCGAACACATCCGCATTATGGGCGATAAAATCACCGCCAAGGAAACCATGCGTAAATTGGGCGTGCCCTGCGTGCCCGGTTCAGCGGGTGGCGTTCCAACCCTTGAAGAAGCCTACGAGATTTCGGACGACATGGGATTCCCTGTCATCGTCAAAGCCACCGCAGGGGGCGGCGGGCGCGGCATGAAGCTTGCGAAGACCCGTGAAGACCTCGAAGACGCCTTCTTTGGCGCCCGTTCCGAGGCCAAAGCCGCCTTTGGCAACGACGAAGTCTACATCGAAAAATACCTCACCCTGCCGCGCCACATCGAAGTCCAAGTCTTTGGCGATGGACGCGGCAAAGCGGTTCATTTGGGCGAGCGGGACTGTTCCTTGCAGCGTCGCCACCAGAAAGTGTTTGAAGAAGCTCCTGGTCCTTGCATCACGGAAGAAATGCGCGCGCGCATTGGCAAAACCTGTGCGGACGCCGTGGCCGATATCAACTATGCGGGCGCAGGCACAATCGAATTTCTGTACGAAAACGATGAGTTCTACTTCATTGAAATGAACACCCGCTTGCAGGTGGAACACCCTGTCACCGAAGCCATCTTCGGCGTGGACCTTGTGAAACAACAAATCCGCGTCGCAGCAGGCGAAGAGATGTGGTTCAAACAAGAAAACCTATCGATCAAAGGCCACGCGATCGAGGTGCGGATCAACGCAGAAAAACTGCCGAATTTCACACCATGCCCTGGCACAATCACGCAATTCCACGCACCTGGCGGTCTTGGTGTACGCATCGACAGCGCGCTTTACGCGGGCTATTCGATCCCGCCCTATTACGATAGCCTCATCGGTAAACTCATCGTTACAGGCACCAACCGCGACGCCGCGTTGGCCCGCTTGCGCCGTGCACTTGGCGAATTGGTAATCGAGGGCGTGGACACCACAATTCCGCTGTTCCATGCACTGCTCGATGAACCTGCCGTGCAAACGGGCGACTATGATATCCACTGGCTGGAAAAATGGCTCGAAGCGCAGGACAACGCCTAGGTCTTGAGCGACATCACACCCGAATTGCTGTTACAAGCCTATGCCAATGGGGTGTTCCCCATGGCCGACAGCGCCAGCAGTAGCGAGGTTTATTGGGTCGATCCTACGCACCGTGGGGTCTTCCCACTCGATGGCTTTCATATCTCCCGCTCACTGCGACGCGCCATAAATCGCGGTGATTATACCATTCGCATCAATTCCGATTTCCCCCGCACAGTGGCCAATTGCGCCAATCGCGATGAAACTTGGATCAATGCCGAAATCTTCGAGCTTTACAGCCAGCTCCACCACCTCGGCTTTGCCCATTCACTTGAGGTTTGGCGCAAAGACCAAATGTTTGGCGGCGTCTACGGCGTGGCTTTGGGCGCAGGTTTCTTTGGCGAAAGCATGTTTTCCACGGACACCAACGGTTCGAAAATCGCGCTCGCCTATCTTGTCCATCGCCTGAACGCAGGTGGCTTCAAAGTCTTTGACACACAGTTCATAACGCCCCATCTCGCCTCCCTCGGCGCAGTCGAAATCACGCGCGACGCTTATCACGACATGTTGTTCCCCGCCGTCACGGCCAAGGCAGATTTCACCGCACCAAGGACGCCAACGCCAAGACAACTTATATCAGCACGGTAACTCTTTTTGTTTTCAAAATATCCTGGGGTTTGGGGTGAAACCCCAATCGCGCGTCAGCGCTCATAGGAATGGCCCAAACGCCCCTATTGGCGTTATTCGTCCACCTTGCAGCGCAGCACCCAAACGTC
>CALLAV010000146.1 GCA_938001995.1 uncultured Amylibacter sp.
CAAACACCTATGTGTTCCGTCCCGCAGATACTGTGGAAACTGCCGAAGCATGGGAAATGGCGCTGACATCCACCAGCACGCCATCTGTGCTTTGCCTGTCTCGCCAAGGGCTGCCAACCGTGCGCACAGAGCACAAAACAAAGAACCTGACCGCGCAAGGCGCCTATGTTCTTGCGGATAGCGAAGGCAAACGCCAAGCGATCATCATGGCAACAGGGTCCGAAGTGGAAATTGCGCTGGAAGCCCGTGAAAAGCTGCAAGCCATTGGCATTGGCACACGTGTTGTGTCCATGCCGTGCTGGGAGTTGTTTGAAGAGCAAGACGAAAGCTATCGTCGCCGCGTTCTTCCAGGCGGTCCGGTACGTGTTGGCGTTGAAGCCGCAGTTCGCATGGGCTGGGACAAATGGCTGTGTGGTGAACGCGGCAAACAGAACAAGGCAGACTTTGTGGGTATGGACAGCTTTGGGGCCTCTGCCCCCGCAGAAGAACTCTATGCAAACTTTGGCATCACTGCTGACGCAGTAGCGGAACGTGTAAAAAACCTGCTGTAAGGCAGGTTCGAACAGCTAACTTTAACGTTAACATAGACCTTTAACGTTAACATTTAACCGATCTTTGACGCCCGATGGTTCCCATTCGGGCGTCACTTGTTTACGGCGTGGCATATAACGCGCACAGGCGCGCGGTTTGCATCTAAGGATATCAAAAAATGGTTCTCAAGGTTGGCATCAACGGCTTTGGCCGTATCGGTCGCTCTACGCTGTCGCACATAATCGAAAGTGGACGCGATGACATCCAAGTCGTTGCTATGAACGCAACAGGTCCTATCGAAACCACCGCCCACCTGCTGAAATACGACAGTGTGCATGGCCGCTTTGCGGGCGACATCAAAGTTGACGGCGACACAATGGATGTTGGCCAAGGCCCAATGCGCATGTTCTCTACCTATGATCCGACCGAGTTGGATTGGGATGGCGTCGATATCGTTTTGGAATGCTCTGGCAAGTTCAACTCCAAAGAAGGTTCTGCGGTTCACTTGGCGCAAGGTGCGAAACGGGTTCTGATTTCCGCACCTGCCTCTAACGTGGACAAAACAGTGGTATACGGCGTGAACCACGAAACGCTTACATCTGAGGATCTGATCGTTTCAAACGCTTCTTGCACCACGAACTGCTTGGCCCCGATTGCGAAAATCCTGAACGATGCCATTGGCATCGACAAAGGTTTCATGACCACGATCCACGCTTACACAGGCGACCAGCCAACGCTTGATCGCCGTCACAAAGATCTGTACCGCGCCCGCGCTGCGGCCATGTCAATGATCCCGACGACAACAGGCGCTGCCAAGGCTGTGGGCCTCGTGCTGCCAGAACTCAAAGGCCGCTTGGATGGCTCTGCGATCCGCGTCCCAACGCCGAATGTGTCTGCGATTGACCTGAACTTCATCCCGACCCGCACCACATCTGTTGAAGAAATCAACAACGCCGTGCGTGCAGCCTCTGAAGGATACCTAAAGGGCATCGTTGAATTTGTAGACGAGCCAACAGTTTCCATCGATTACACCCACAACACCCATTCCTCGAACTTTGCGTCGCTGCAAACAACTGTGATGGGCGGTAACCTTGTGCGAATACTCTCTTGGTATGACAACGAATGGGGTTTCTCTTGCCGTATGGCTGACACAGCGGTAGCAATGGGCAAACTTATTTAACGGGCAATGCCGCCCGTCAAAATTGCGGGCAGCAGTGTAGATGAACAATTCCGTCGCCTTTTTCTTTGGCTTATGCATCCTTGGATTGCTGGTCGTTGATTGGCGTGTGAATGACGCGGAATACATTATCTTGTGGGGACGTGAATTGCTCCGCCTGATTGATTGGCTCGCTTTCTGGCGCTAAGGATTTGGAATGACTTGGAAAACACTCGACGCTTTTGATTTGGGCGGCAAACGCGTTCTGACGCGCGTCGATATCAATGTTCCGATGAAAGACGGCGTGGTGACGGATGCCACGCGGATCGAACGCATTGTTCCGACAGTCAAACACATCACTGCGGCAGGTGGATCCGTCGTTTTGCTGGCGCATTTCGGGCGCCCCAAAGGCAAAGTCGTTCCCGAACTCTCGCTTCGTCAGTTGGTCCCTGCCCTGTCTGAACATTTTGGCCAAGAGGTGATCTTTGTAGAACGCCCGTCGCGCGATTTTATCGACGCGCAGCCTGCTGATGCCATTATCCTTGTGGAAAATACCCGCTTTACCGCCATGGAAGAGGCCAACGATCCGCAAATGGCAGGCTTCCTCGCGACCCTAGGCGACATTTACTGCAACGATGCGTTTTCTGCCGCACACCGCGCCCATGCGTCTACTGCTGGCGTTGCGGCACTGCTGCCGTCTTGTGCTGGTCGTTTGATGCAGGCCGAACTGGAAGCGCTGGAAACTGCGCTGTCGAACCCCGAACATCCCGTTGTGGCAGTTGTTGGCGGGGCCAAAGTTTCGACCAAGTTGGACCTTTTGGGCAACCTGATCCCCAAGGTCGATCAGATCATCATTGGTGGAGGCATGGCGAACACGTTCTTGGCAGCCCAAGGGCATGACGTCGGCAAGTCGCTGTGCGAACACGACCTGACCGACACCGCACTTGAGATTATCGCCAAAGCGAAGGCTGGCAAATGCGAGCTGGTGCTGCCAACGGACGTTGTAACAGCCCATGAATTTGCCGCAAATGCGCCGCACGAAATTCACCCCGCAAGTGCGTGTCCAACCGATCAAATGATCCTTGATGCAGGGCCAGACAGTGTTGAGGCAATCAAAGGCGTTATTTCAGCGGCGAAAACCCTTGTGTGGAACGGCCCCCTTGGCGCGTTTGAAATTGAACCTTTCAACACAGCCACGGATGCAGCTGCCCTGCACGCGGCGCAATTGTCCAAAGCTGGCAAACTGCGATCGGTGGCAGGGGGTGGTGATACGGTTGCAGCGTTGAATATATCAGGCGCAGCCGACGATTTTAGCTATATTTCAACCGCTGGCGGGGCCTTCCTCGAATGGCTCGAAGGCAAAACACTTCCGGGTGTC
>CALLAV010000147.1 GCA_938001995.1 uncultured Amylibacter sp.
GGCGGTATTCTTGGGGTGACCGTTGACGTATTTGAAACCATAGACCTCGCCGTCGGAAGTTGGCATCAACTCGATTACCCCTTCCTCGGAATGGCTGGCGATGCGGGGCGTCTTGTCGAAGAGTTGCCACCGTTTGAAGTCCGCCTCGATATAGTCAGCCAGCTCGGTCAGCATTTTTTCGATCCCGACGTGATGGATCAACTTCATCATGTGATCGACACTTATAAATGGCACCATAGCCAGCTTGGATGGATTTGGATTGTTCATGGGTTTTCCCCTTCGTTCAGTCGTTTGTTCAAATGAATGCCTGCGATCATGCAGCGGGCCGATCCGCCCGCCAATTCGATCGTTGGCACAGATATCGGCAGCACATCCGCCGAGCTCTCGATTATGGAAATTTGCGCAGGTGTCAGACTATCAAGAGCGGTTTGGCTCAGGCATAAAACGCGCCGCTCGCCCGTCAACTCAATCGCATTGCCCGCAAACTGCGCAATCTGATCAACACTTAAATCAATCACCCTGCGCCCTGTTTGTTCCAGCCGCGACACAACCGTGGCTCGGCGTTCCTCGGACGTGATCATCGACAGCCCGACAAGCGCGAAGTCCGTCCCCACACACATCAAAACGTTGGTGTGATACACAGGCTTGCCACTGGCATCGAGCGCGTCAAACACAATCGGTTCATAGGCATTGTGGCTGCAAAACCGCTCCAGCGTTATCGGGTCCGCACGATTAGACCGCGCCACATAGGCTATGCGCCCAATGTGATCCAAAACCATCGCGCCCGTGCCTTCGAGATAGAAACCGTCTTCTTCCAGCCCAGAGTAATCGAACACCGTTTCCACGCGGTATTCTGCCTTCAGCATCGCCAAAACATCAGACCGCCGCTCACGGCGACGACTAACAGGATACATCGGATACACAGCGACTTGCCCACCAGGATGCGTGGAAAACCAGTTGTTCGGGAACACACTGTCAGGCGTATCGCGGCTGCCGTCATCGTCAAAAACGTGCACGGTCACGCCAGCAGCACGCAATGCAGCAACGGCGGCATCATGTTCATCCCGCGCAGTATTGGCGATGTCTTGCCCTGACAAATCGCTTTGCCCCTGAAACGCGTTGTCCTTTGCGGTCTCTGCATTTGGTGTAAACGCATTGGGTCGGATCATCACCACCGACCGCGGTGCTTGGATCGTATTCAGTGCCATCAGTGCACCGCCGATCCCGTTGTGCGCCCGCTAAACCCGCCTGTTGCACGGTCAAACACCCGCCGCCCCATTAGGCTCGCAACCAAATCCACCATCAGGCTCGCCGTTTTGCCCCGTTCATCCAAAATCGGATTCAACTCCACCAGATCGAGCGAGCTGACAAGCCCACTGTCACACAGCATTTCCATCACAAGATGCGCTTCGCGGAACGTGGCACCCCCAGGAACAGTCGTGCCAACCGCAGGTGCGATCATCGGGTCAAGGAAATCAACATCAAGGCTGACATGCAGCAACCCATCATGCTCTGCCACTGTTTCCAGAAAATCCCGCAACAGCGGCGCGATACCGTTTTCATCAATGGCCCGCATGTCGTGCAACTTGAAATCGTGCCGCGCCAGCTCAGCACGCTCGGCTGGGTCCACGCTCCGCAGTCCGATCATGCACACACGTTGCGGCGGCACTTTGGCGTCGAGTTCTGGGAACCCTTCAAATCCATCGCGCCCGCAAACGTATCCAACGGGTGTTCCGTGCAAATTCCCCGACGCAGTGGTCAGCGGCGAATGATAGTCGCTGTGCGCATCAAGCCACAAAACATACAAAGGCCGCGCTTGCGATTTCGCATAACTTGCCACGCCTGACACCGTGCCAAGCGACAAGCTATGATCGCCGCCCATAAAGATTGGGAAGCCTTCGGCCATTGCATCCTTGGCCGCCTTGAAAAGCGATTTCGTCCAAGCAATGGTCTCGCCCAGCGCAAACACATCTTTGTTTTTGCTGCTCGCGGCTTCAACCGCACCCATCGCAACATTGCCGCGATCTTTGACGCTTAAACCCAATTCGCTCAGCGTGTCGCCCAAACCGGCAACACGATACGCGTCTGGGCCCATCAGGCAGCCTTGTCGGCGCTTACCCGTGTCCACGGGCGCACCGATCAAAATACACGTTTTTTGATCTGTCATTTTCGTCTCCATAAACTGTGCCAAGCGCTCCGCTCATCTGACGCATAGGTCAGGACTGCAACCGCTTAGCGATGAAATCCGCGCAGTGGCGGCGTTTTGAACGGGGCTTCGGCGACTGCGCACAGCCCGTGTCTTCCCGTTTCATTTCAGTTCGAGAGCCATCCCTCGGCGGGAACCAAAAGAGCGCACATCAGGCGCTGCAATGTTCCTGCGTTCTGTATAGCCGTTTAAACACCTGTGTAAACACACAGCATTCTTCATTCCCAAACCGAATTCCTGATTTTTTTCTTGTAACAGCCCAGATTATTGCGCACGATGCAAATATTGCATTCGTATGCAAAAAGCCGAATCGGTACAAAACCCACTCCGTTGGGTTGAAGAATGTCAGATCGGTCGCTTACGCTTGTTAAACGGATTCGCATTCGCAAACCCAAGGGAGAAAAACATGGGAATTATGAAAAACCTGATGGCGGCTACGGCCTTTACAGCCATCTCTGCTTCGGCCGCTATGGCCTGTGAAATCTCTGCTCGCGTGAACATCGTCGGCAACGAATTTCCAGCAATCCAAACAGTTGGCTCAGGTGCACAGGCCTGTTCTGGCGCAGAAGTGAAAACAAACCTCACAGCAGACCACAAAGACATCCACGTCGCAGGTATGCAGGGCAACCCAGCAGAGTACACATCTGCCATCGTTGCAAACTCTACGCTCACTATTTTGATGAACGAAGACGTTGTACGTCCTTTGGATGATCTGGTCGCAAAACACGGTCAGAACCTGAAAAAGAACCAGCTGATCACAGTTGGCGGCAAGGTGATGGCTGTCGCCTTCATGGCGAACGCACAGCACCTTGTGTACCGTGCAGACGTTCTGGAACAGATCGGCATGGACGCCCCGACAAGCTATGAAGAGCTGCTTGAAGCTGCGGAAAAAATCCGCGCTGCTGGCATCATGCAAAACCCAGTGGGCGGCGCATACAAAGCCGGTTGGAACCTCGCGCAGGAATTCAACAACATGTACATCGGTTACGGTGGCAAGTTCTTCAAAGACGGCTCTGCCGAAGTGACAGTCAACAATGAACAGGGTGTTGCTACTTTGAACATGATGAAGGAACTGGCGGGCTACATGAACCCTGACTTCCTGACACATGATTCAAATGCAACCAACGCAGAATTCCGTGCTGGCAACGTTGCTTTGATGAACATGTGGGGCTCCCGTGCTGCGACTTTGGTCGAAGCCGAAGGTGTATCCGACGAAGTGAAAAACGGTTTCGCAATCGCTGGCCCAATGACAGCAGGCGGTGGGACTACACCGGCAACAACACTGTGGTGGGATGGCTGGACAGTGGCCAAAAACATCTCTGATGAAGAAGCAGAAGCAACATTCATCGCGATGACACACGCAATCCGCCCAGAAATGCTGAACGAAGAAACATCTCCGCAAGCCGTTTGGTTGATCGACGGTTACGAGCCGACTGAAGCAGCCATTGGCGTCTTCGCTGCGGCGCAGGCTGGCTCCACACCATACCCAATGGTGCCTTACCAGTCCTTGCTGCACACAGCACTCGGCGCTGAACTGTCTGACTTCATGCAAGGCAAAGAAAGCGCAGAACAAGCGCTGGCCGACGTAGAAGCAGCTTACAACGTTGCTGCCAAAGAAAAAGGCTTCCTCCAGTAAGCCTTACACCAACCGCAGAGAGGGCGCGTCCCTCTCTGCACCCCACTCTCGACCCCGACAGGTGAGGACATCATGCGACATTCCACTTTCTTTTGGTTCTTCCTGCCTACGGGTCTTGCGATGCTTTTGTTCATCGCCTTTCCAATCATTTCCGTTGTGCAACAATCTATGTTCACACCCCACGAAGCGGTGATCGAAGTGGTCGAAAACTGCGGCCCGTTCGGCTGTACGCAAGAAACCACCGTCAACCAAGAAGCCACCGCTGAACTGCGTGCTGAAAAGCCGCTCGGCAGATTTGTCGGCCTCAGCATCTACACCGACCGCGCCCACCTCGCCACTGCCGAAGTCGGCGAAGCCTGGCGCGCGCGCGACAGCATCGGCGGCTTTTTCAAAGACATCGGCAACCTGCCGTTTTACCGCGCGATGGGCTTTACGCTAACCTACACCTTTGTGGCCACGCCGCTCCTGATCATCCTCGGCTTCTGCATCGCCATTGCGGTGAACTCGCTGCACCAACGGCTCAAGGGCCTCGTAATCTTCTTCTCACTCTTGCCCATGATAGTGACACCGCTGATCGGCTCGCTGATCCTGTTCTGGATGATCGACAGTCGCGGTGTGCTCGGGAATTTCTTACAATGGATGGCCGACGACCCCGACCTATCGCTCAAAGCCTCGACCAGTCTGACGTGGATCATGCTGATCGTCTACGGCGTCTGGTCCTCTGCCCCTTTCGCCTTTGTGGTCTTCTACGCCGGCCTGCAAACCCTGCCCCAAGACACGCTCGAAAGCTCGCGTATTGATGGCGCCACCCGCTGGCAACAAATCCGCTATGTGGTAATCCCCCACATCCTGCCGCTGCTAAACTTCGTGGCACTGATCCAGCTGATGGACAATTTCAGGGTGTTCGAACCGATCATCGGCTTCAACGCCGAGGCCCACGCTACATCACTCTCGTGGATCATCTTTAATGACCTAAGCGGGGAAACACAGCTTCTGTCTTCCGCGTCTACCACATCGGTTCTGACCATCATCGGCGTCTCCATCCTTCTGTCACCTGTGCTGGTCAGCACGTGGCGCGAATTCAATTCAAAGGCATAAACCCATGGCTTCGAAACTGAACCAACAATCCGTCGGCCTGCGTCTCTTCTCCACAGGATTTATCGTCATCTGGCTGATGCTGGCCGCCTTCCCGTTCATCTGGACGCTTTGGGGCAGTTTCAAGGTGGAACTCGATTTCTTCTCCAAGGCAGACTGGACCAACGCCTTAACCGGCGTGCGCACGCAAATCGAATACGGCTCGTCCGTCACAGGCGCGGGTTATGACGGTGCTTGGGTCCAAGAAGGCTTTTGGCGCAACGTGATAAACACCGCCATCGTGTGTTTCTTTACCGTAACAATCTCGCTCACAATGGGCACACTCGGCGGTTACGCCCTGTCCCGCTCCGGCTTCAAATACGTATTCTGGCTGCTGATCGCGGCGCTGATCTTCCGCGCCATGCCACCGATCACACTGGTGTCTGGTTACCTCTTACCGTTCTTTAACTGGAACGTCTGGGGCATCCTGCCCACCACAATCATTGTGCTTGTGGCCATTAACCAGCCCTTCACCCTCTGGATGCTGCACAGCTTCTTCCAGAAAATCCCAAAAGAGCTCGACGAATCCGCAATCGTA
>CALLAV010000148.1 GCA_938001995.1 uncultured Amylibacter sp.
GTCATGAAAGCAGCGCTGGCGTGTCATTCTGGCATGGCAACCTTTGCCGAAGCTGGTGTTTCCGAGGGCTAGGAAACAACCTGCGGTACAGAATTTGTTAACGTTGTCGGGCTAATTTGCACAAAACGACTTTGTTTTGGGTGAAAGCCAGCTTTGGAAGACAGCAGCGGACAAAAATACGAAAGTTTGGAAAAATACGACGCAGCGCATGCACCCGCTGGGTTGTTGATCCGCTATGTGCGCGGCAGATCGCGCACGATTTGGTTGCGTCTTGCCGTTGCCGTGATGGGCTGTGTGTTTCTGGCCATCGTAATCGAACCGCGCTTTGGGATGATGGTCGCTGCAATCACACTGTCCCTTGAAATCCTTGAATTTTGGATGCTGAAGCGTTGGATCATGGATCGCGTGCCTCACTCCGCTGTTTCCAGTCAAATCGTGACCTTTGCCAGCGCATTGCAATCGGTTGGGATCGGGCTGAGCATCTTTTTAACAGGTATACAATCAACCGAACTGCGCATGGTTGCATGGTCTTTCTTCTTGGGCGCAGTTTTAAACTCCATGATTGCGGCCCATTATCACCCCGCCTCGAATGTGGCCCGCCTTTGGGTGCTGTGCTTGTCCGCGCTTTTCGTTTTGCTCGAAGGATTGGGCCAAGGACAGATTTCAACCGCGCAATTTTGGACAGAAATCGTGGCTCTGGTTGCGATGGGTGTGATGCTTTGGAATCTGTTTTCGCATTTGGCGCGGCGCGATGTGCGTGTAAAAAACGCTGAAAGAGAATTGATCCACCGCTCGGTCGAAGCCGAGCGTTTGGCGCTGGTGGCGGAACATGCGTCCGATTCCATTTTGTTGATGGATCCCAATATGATCATTCAATGGGTTAACCCCCAATTTACCAAGGTCACGGGTTACAGTGCGAAATATGCAGTTGGCCGCGCGCCCGGCGATTTTCTCAACCATCCTGATACTTCCATGGAATCCATTGACCGTTTGATCAGTGCCGCACGGAATAAACAGTCCGTCAATCTTCGCATTCTGAATAAAACCCGTGATGGGCGGGCAATTTGGGTCGAAACACACCAGACCCCGGTGATCGGTCCTGATGGTGAGGTAAAGGCTTTTATCGCTGTCGAACGGGATGCATCCGCATTGGTTGCTCGTGAAAAACAACTTCAGCATGCTCTTGTGGCTGCCAAAGAAGCGGATCGGGAAAAGGCTGCGTTTCTGTCCCGAATGAGCCATGAACTGCGCACCCCTGCCAACGGAATTTTGGGCGGACTGGAAATTCTGCGCGAAACCAATGTTGACGACAGTCAGGCAGACGCTTTGGGGATTTTGGATATTTCTGCAAAGCGGCTCAAAACACTATTGGACAATCTGGTCACCACTGCTGGGCTTCAGGAGGGTTCGATTGAAACGCAATTTGCAGATCTGCGTATTGGTCAAGTCATCGACGGAATTGTTGCGCAACACCAGCACGACGCGGATGAAAAACATATCAAATTGATTTCAAAAATTGCCCCAAGCGCGCGCTGTGTTCTGCGATCAGACGCATCGGTTATCCATGGCGTGCTCGATAAATTGGTCGACAATGCGATCAAGTTTACACCCAAAGGTCAGGTCCAGATCGAAGCGCGGCTGGAAGAAGACAGTTGGCTGCATGTGATCGTTGAGGACACGGGTGTGGGCATTCCAGAAGACAAACTTTCGCAGATATTTGAAGCGTTTGAGCAGGTAGATGACAATGACACGCGCAACTATGATGGGGCGGGGTTGGGGCTGGCAACGGCTAAAAACCTCGCTGGTTTGTTGGGCGGACGTGTTCGGGTTCACTCGACCCTAGGAACAGGCAGCCGCTTTAAGGTAAAACTACCCGTGCAGGTCGTTTCAGCGCAGTCTGACGAAGTAGCGTTTGAGAAAACCGTTTCCTCTGAAAAGCCTGAACCGCCTCTTCCGGTCGCACCCACAGAAGCTGCAAAAAAAGAAGAAGGCCAAGTTTCCCAAATGCGGTTGTTGGTTGCAGAAGACAATCGTGCCAATCGCATGTTAATCAAGACGATGCTGAAAAGTGCGGGCCATGCAATTGAATTTGCCGAAGACGGTGTTCAGGCAGTGGCGTGCTATATCGAAAACCGTCCCGATTTTGTTCTTATGGACCTGAGCATGCCAAACAAAAACGGGTTTGACGCCACGCGTGAAATCCGTGCGCTGGAAGAAAAGGACAGCCTGCGGCGCTGTCCGATTGTGGCGGTTACCGCCAATGTGACCGAAGACGACCGGCGCAAGTGCTTTGACGCTGGTATGGATGCTTTTCTGCCAAAGCCTGTGAAAAAAGCGAAACTATTGGAAACGATCACTCAAATCTCGGCATAGTGTTTGGGTAAATCGGTTTGGTCGCGCCGTTCATTTTTGTTAGTATACCTATGAATTTCTGTTGACAGGCTCCGCGCTTTGGAGATTTATTTGTGTACAAACAAACGACCGCCGAGACTCCATGTATTTACAACCTTCGACCCTTGAACAAGCGGTGTGCGATGCGCAAGTCGATGGAGTGCGCATTCTGGCTGGCGGGACGGATTTTTATCCCACCCAAGGCGATGTATTGCCCGATTTCCCAATTCTGGACCTAAGCCGCATAGCAGAAATATCTGGCGTGTCTCGGACAGAAAAAGGCTGGCGGATCGGCGCGACAACCACCTGGACGGATTTGGTTAGTGCCCCTTTGCCACGCGCCTTTGACGGATTAAAAGCCGCCGCGCGCGAAGTTGGTTCAATCCAGATTCAAAACGTGGCCACTTTGGCTGGCAATCTGTGTAACGCGAGCCCCGCGGCGGATGGCGTTCCACCGCTGTTAACCTTGAACACAGAAGTGGAATTGACTGGCCCCAATGGTCAGCGACACTTGCTCCTCGAACATTTTTTGAAGGGACCGCGCCAAACGGAACTGGCGGTTGGCGAAATTATGACCGCGCTGTACGTTCCTGACATCAAGGGCGCAATTTCACGGTTTAGCAAACTCGGCAGTCGCAAATACCTGGTTATTTCCATTGCAATGGTGGCTGTCCTTTTGTGTATTGAAAACGACGCAATTACCGAGGCCCGTGTGGCCGTTGGCGCCTGTTCGCCTGTCGCGGTGCGATTGCCCACGCTCGAAGCGGATCTAATTGGGCAGCGTGATGTTCATGGTTTTGTAAAGCCGCTGCATTTGAATCCGCTTCAGCCGATAGACGACCTGCGCGGTTCGGCGGCGTATCGGTTGGATGTTGTCGTTCCTTTGATTGAACGCGCGTTGATCGCTGCGCTGGAGTCCGCGTAATGGATGGCGGTGGCATTCCAATGATCCGCTTCTCGCTCAACGGCACAGAAGTCTCGGTGGCGGCCACCTCGGGCGAACGCCTATCAGCATCCTTGCGGGAAAAATGTGATGCGAAAGATGTAAAAATCGGCTGCAACGCGGGTGATTGTGGGGCCTGCTCGGTTCTTGTGGACGGAGACGTCGTTTGTGCCTGCCTTATGTCAACAGCACAGGCGTCGGGTCGAAATGTTCAAACGCTTTCCGGCTTGCGCACCAGTGATGAGGGCAGAGCCCTGACCGAGTCCTTTCAAAACCACGGGGCCGCCCAATGCGGAATTTGCACGCCCGGTATGATGGTGTCCGCCATTGCATGGATGAGGTCGCAAACAGGAACGATTGAGGACGCACTTGGCGGAGTGTTGTGTCGTTGTACCGGCTATCGCAAAATACTCGACGCGGTGAACGAGGCCGCCCAGGGCGGCGCACCCGCGCGTGTCGGATCTGGTCAAATGGGCTCGTCCATACGCCGATTGGACGGCGCAGATAAGGTCGCTGGACTGGAACGATTTGGGGACGATATTGCAGGTGCCGACGTGGCTGTCGTGCATGTCATACGTTCTCCACATCCACGCGCGTCATTTCGCTTCGGTGATTTGGAAGGGTTTCGGACCCACACAGACGGAGTTTTGGCTGTCCTGACCGCCGCGGACATAAAAGGAAACAACTGTTTTGGCGTCATCCCGCCTTTTGCAGATCAGCCCGTTTTTGCAGTGAATGAAACCCGTTTCCAAGGCGAAGCGGTGGCCGCAGTGGTTGGAACACCTGCGCTGATAGCACGATTTAAAGATGTAGATTTTCCAATCACTTGGGAGGACCTTCCAAGCGTTTCAGATCCCCAAACAGCCATGAATGACGGTGCACCAGAGTTGCATTCAGGGCGGGTCAATAACGTAATGATCAAGGGATTTGTGGCGTGTGGTGACAGCAAAGCCGCGCTAGATCGTGCGGTCCACAGTGTTTCTGGTACATTTGAAACAGGGTTCGTGGAACACGCCTATATCGAACCAGAAGCAGGGTTTGCAGAGATCGTAAATGGCCGTGTCGAGGTGCATGCCTGCACGCAGGCGCCTGTGATGGACCTAGAAAGTTTGGCAGAGATTCTAGGGATGGATCACAGCCAAATTCGCATTGTTCCCACTGGGGTCGGCGGTGGATTTGGATCAAAACTGGACCTATCCGTACAGCCCTTTTTGGCGCTGGCTGCACTGGCAATACAGGGTCCTGTGCGGATCAATTATTCACGCAGCGAAAGCATGCAAAGCACGACGAAACGGCACCCCGCAATCATGACGGTGCGGATTGGCGCGGACGCGGATGGGCGTTTATCAGGAATGCGATTTGACGGTGTGTTTAACACTGGGGCCTATGCGTCTTGGGGGCCGACGGTGGCGAACCGCGTGCCTGTCCATGCGTCTGGACCTTATGCCGTGCGCGATTACCGCGCCGAGGCGGTTGGCGTTCACACCCATTGTCCCCCCAGTGGCGCGTTTCGCGGGTTCGGCGTACCACAGGCTGCAATCGCGCAAGAGGTCCTGTTTGATGACTTGGCCGCTGCATGCGGATTGGATCCGCTGGAATTTCGGGTGAAAAACGCGCTTACAAACGGCGCAGCTACAGTCTGTGGACAAGTGTTTGATCAGGGCGTCGGCATTGGTGCCTGTTTCGAGGCGCTGCGTGAGTCATGGCACGATGCGCTCACTCAAGCAGACGATTTCAACCAAACCTCAACCACGATAAGACGCGGCGTTGGCATCGCGGCAGGTTGGTATGGGTGCGGAAATACCAGCTTGCCGAACCCGTCCACGATTAAGGCAGGCGTACGCGCAGATGGTCAATTTGTTCTGCACCAAGGGGCAATGGACATTGGACAGGGGGCAAATACTGTTATTTCGCAGATATTTGCGCAGGCTTTGGGATTTGACGTCCATGACCTGGAGTTGGTTGGCGCTGACACGGATGTGACGCCAGATGCAGGCAAAACCAGCGCATCACGGCAAACGTTTGTGTCTGGAAATGCGGCGCGATTGTCTGGCCTTGCCCTGCGCGCCGAAATCTTGCGCCGTTGCAATTTGGACAGCAAAACAGCACGTATTTCATCGGGCGACGGTGTGATTGTTGTGAGTGATGGTTCAGTATTGAACGAAATTTCACTCAGCGCACTCGATGTCAACGCAGATGGCTACGTTTTACACGCTGAAGAAACCTATGATCCACCGACTAAGCCGCTCGATCCTAATGGTCAGGGTGTGCCTTACGCGCAATTCGGCTATGCGGCGCATTTGGCGGTTGTTGAAGTCGACATGGAACTTGGCACGGTCACGCCTGTTCGCTTTGTTGCGGCTCATGATGTGGGCCACGCGGTCAACCCGATGCTGGTCGAAGGGCAAGTGCATGGCGGAATTGCACAAGGGCTCGGAATGGCGCTGATGGAGGAATTTATTCCTGGCCGAACCGACAATTTGCACGACTATTTGATCCCGACCATTGGAGATATTCCGCCCATTGAAACAGCGATCGTCGAAGAGCCGGATGCCCATGGGCCGTTCGGTGCGAAGGGACTGGGTGAGCATGTTTTGATCCCAACAGCCCCCGCATTGGTTAACGCGATTAACCGTGCCGCGGGCGTGCAAATGCGCCGTGTTCCTGTAACGCCCGCACGATTACGGGCTGCGATTGTGGGGCGTGACAATGACCGTTAGAGCTGAAAAAATCCGTTGTGATGCCTGTCCTGTGCTGTGTTTCATAGCCGAAGGCCGCTCTGGCGCTTGTGACCGTTACGCCAATCACGGGGGCGACCTTGTGCGGCTCGATCCGTTGACTGTGATCGACAATGGCGGGCCTGCGGTGCCGTTTCTAGGGGAAGATTGGAACGGCGATATTGTGCAAGGGCAACGGCCTTTTGTCACGGCCATTGGGGCGGGCACGACCTATCCCGATTACAAACCAGCGCCGTTTATCGTGTCTGCAGAAACACGCGGTGTGGACATGGTTACTGTCGTGACCGAAGGAATTTTCAGCTATTGCGGTGTGAAGGTTAAGATCGACACGGACCGTCATATCGGCGAAGAACGCGCCATCGTTCGTGTGGATGGAGAGGCCATCGGTCATGTCATGACCAGCGAGTATGGCAGTAAAATGCTGTCGCTTGGTGGGGTGGATCACTTGACGGGTGGGTCGAAAAAGGAAGGTCGCGTAACTTGCGATGCTTTGTTGGCTTTGTGCAATTGCGAGCCTGTTGAGATGGCAATCGACGAAGGAGCAGTTGTGATTGTGCAAGCAGGCAAGGCGCCTGTCATTGACGGTGATCGCGAAAAGCTGATGCGCGTGGGCTGTGGATCCGCCGCGATTGGGATGTTTGCAGCGCAGTGGAAAGGCCATGCGGATGAGGTCATTGTGGTGGACGACCATATCACGGGAGTGCTGTCAGAGCACCAAGCGGGCGTGCTGCTGGACATTCCACCAAGCGGTATTCGCGTGGTCGGGCGCAGGTCCACGCCTGGGCGATATTTTCAAGTGGCAGAACCTGGAACGGGCTGGGGTGGCACGGACATCCAAGACCCTTTGACGGTGATCAAAACGATCAATCCAAAACTGGCTTGGCCGGGTTTGCGGTTGTTCATGATTTCAACAACAGGCGAACAGTGGGCGTATTTTGAGTTGGACGAAAATCTGGTTCCGCAAAGTGCCGAACCCTCTGCCGCTTTGCGGGCCAGCGCTGAACGGGTTGCAGAAAACTGCGAACCATCGGTGTGTTCCGTGTTGTTCATGGGAGGCGCTGGGGGATCCTTGCGTGCGGGCGTGACCGAGAACCCCGTGAAGCTCACCCGATCGGTGCGCGAAACGTTAACGCAAGTGACCATCGGCGGAGCGGAAGCCTATCTTTGGCCAGGGGGTGGCATCACCGTTATGGCGGACGTAACACAGATGCCAAGCAACGCCTTTGGCTACGTGCCGACACCCGCGTTGGTGGCCCCCATCGAATTCACCATGCGGCGCGAGGACTACGTTTCACTGGGTGGATATGTAGATGAAATTCAGGATGTGAATGACGTTCTGAACGGGCAAGAGCGCCGCATCGGCGCAAAGGCTGCGGAATGATCGCGGCGCGGATTTCTGGGGATCGGTTGCATTTGCAGCAGGGTCCAATTGATTTGATTATCGGGGCTGAGGGCGCGCGCGATGCCGCGTTTGCCGCAGCAAGCACACGATTTTCAACGATACTGGAGGAGTTGGTGGCGGAATTGCCTGTATTGCGATCTGCGATGCCTGTTGCGCCCAAAGGTGTCGTTGCAAGGCGGATGGCGCGGGCCGCCGCTGGACACACAGAGTTCGTGACACCCATGGCTGCGGTGGCAGGTGCGGTGGCGGATGAAATCCTCTCTTCGATGAAAAATAACGATATTACAAAAGCTTACGTGAACAATGGCGGTGATATTGCGCTGTGCTTGCGCGATGGTTCGTTTGACGTGGGCATTGCAGGTTTGGATTCCTCACCGCTTGGTAAAGTGACGACCCGCGCAGGTGACGGGATCGGCGGGATTGCCACCAGCGGGCGGGCTGGGCGCAGTTTATCGCGTGGAATTGCGGACAGCGTAACCGTTTTAGCAAGCTCGGCCGCACAAGCGGATGTTGCAGCCACGCTCATTGCAAATGCGGTAAACGTGGAGTCTCCCCAAATTTCACGAAAACGGGCGTGTGACCTCGATCCGGACAGTGATTTGGGTGGGCGATTGGTCGTGACAGCGTGTAATCGTTTAGCGTTGAACGAAATTGAAGCGGCCCTCAGTGCGGGCAAAGCACGCGCGTTTGAAATGGTGCAAAGCGGGCGGATAAAATCTGCGTTTTTGGTGCTGCAGAGGCAGTCTTGTGTGATTGGAATGACGGAGTTGGCGGATGCCTGATGTGGTGGTTCGTAAAGTGTTAACAATGGTGGAAGAAATCCACCATGAATTTGGCCCTGCGCCCGACGCGCCGTTGCGCAAATGCGCAACTGTTGCGGTGATCAAGAACCCGTTTGCAGGCGCTTATCACGCTGATATCGCTGGATTTATGGAAGACCTTAAGCCCCTGGGCTTACAGATGGCGCAAAAGGGTCTTGCCGCGCTTGGTGGGGATAAGAATGACGTTCAAGGTTACGGCAAGGGTGCAATTGTCGGACTGGACGGCGAGCTGGAACACGGTGCGCTGTGGCATGTACCAGGGGGGTATGCGATGCGCGAATTGCTGGGTGATGCAGCCGCGATTGTGCCGTCGACCAAGAAGGTCGGCGCGATGGGCGCGCGCCTTGACGTTCCGATCACGCATATCAACGCAAGCTACGTGCGCAGCCATTTTGACGCGATGGAAATTGGGCTAAACGATGCGCCGCGCGCCGGCGAGATGGCGCTAATCCTCGTGATGAGCACGGGCGCGCGTATCCATGCGCGTGTCGGGGGATTGGCGGCACAGGATATTGTTGGGAAGGATGGTCTGCGATGACATTAAATATAAGAAAAACAGCAGTTTGGGTAGAGGAAACGCATATCGAAATGGGCAAACCAATTGCGCCTGCAACACGCAAAGCCGTGGCTGTGGCCGTGATTGAAAACCCATTTTCGGGCAAATATGTGGAGGATTTGACACCACTTATGGACATCGGAGCAGAATTGGGCGCACTGCTGGGCGAGCGCTGTGTTGCGGCACTTGGGATCACGCCAGAACAAGCCGAAAGTTACGGCAAAGCAGCGATGGTTGGCGAAAACGGCGAGTTGGAACATGCCGCTGCCATCTTGCACCCAAAGCTCGGTGCGCCTTTGCGCAAAGCGGTGGAAAAAGGCGCGGCTTTGGTGCCGTCTTCCAAGAAAATGGGCGGACCGGGACAGGATTTAGATGTGCCGCTCGGTCACAAAGACGCCGCCTACGTGCGCTCTCACTTTGACGGAGTGGAGGTGCGCATGAACGACGCACCGCGGCGCAATGAAATCCTTGTGGCGGTGGCTGTCACTGACAGCGGGCGCCCCTTGCCGCGCGTCGGCGGGCTGGAACATAAGGATGCAGAAGGAAAGGATGGGCTGCGCTGATGTACAAGCTCGACGAACAAGTTGGGTATATTTTGCGCCTTGCCAGTCAGCGGCATGCGACGGTTTTTAACAAGCACTCCGATTTGGGCCTCACACCCACGCAGTTTTCGGCGCTTGTGCGCGTGGCGGAAATGGGAAGCTGTTCACAGAATCTGTTGGGGCGGCGCACAGCGATGGATGTGGCAACCATCAAGGGTGTTGTTACGCGACTGAAAGCAAAGGGTTTTGTGGAGCTCGGTACTGATCCGGGGGACAAACGGCGCACTGTTGTTTCGCTCACGGATAAGGGGCATGAGGTGATCGCGCAGTTGCACAGTTTTGGTCAAGCGGTCACGGATGAAACGCTTGCGCCGCTTAATACTGCGGAACGCAAGGTTTTTCTGGAGATGCTGACGCGGTTGACCTAGGATTTTAGTCGAATCCTAGGAGCGAGCCTATGGCCGAAGATTATCCGCTGACATCGACCCATTGGGGTGTTTACCGCGCAGAAGTTGCGAATGGTAAACTGGTTAAACTGCATGATTTTGAAGACGACGTGGACCCAAGCCCCATTGGCAACGGAATCGTAGAGGCCCTTGATGCGCCAAGCCGTGTAACAGCACCAATGGTGCGACGGTCTTGGCTGGAAAATGGAGCGGGCTCACGTACAGATTTGCGTGGCAAAGACACGTTCGTAGAGGTCACGTGGGATGAAGTGAACAAGCTGGTTGCTGACGAATTGCGTCGTGTGCAACGCGATCACGGACAAAGCGCAATTTATGCGGGGTCCTATGGCTGGGCCTCTGCGGGGCGGTTTCATCATGCACAAAGCCAGATGAAACGGTTTTTGAACTGCATTGGCGGGTTTACGTCTTCGGTGAACACCTATTCTTTTGCTGCGGCTGAGGCGATTGTGCCCCATATTTTGGGAAATTACCGAGATCACATGAACCGCACGACAAGCTGGCGTTCCATTGCGCAGGCAGGCGAATTGGTCGTTGCCTTTGGTGGCATTCCTGTAAAAAACGGCCAGATCGAAGCAGGTGGAACAGGCCGCCATGTACAGCGTGAAGGACTACGCGCCGCGCGGTATGCTGGTGTGGAATTCGTGAATATCAGCCCGCTGCGCACGGATATGGAAGCGGAGTTGAACGCCGAATGGTGGGCAGCGCGGCCGACGTCGGATGTGGCGATTATGTTGGGTTTGGCACATACGATTTACACCGAGAACCTGCACGATTCCGCGTTCCTGAACGCGTATTGCAGCGGCTTTGATCGGTTTGTTCCCTACCTGATAGGGGAGGTCGATGGGCAGCCAAAGAATGCAGATTGGGCGAGCACACTGTCCGAAATTCCCGCAGACGATATCCGTGACTTGGCGCGTAAAATGGCGGTTAAACGAACCATCGTTTCCGTAAGTTGGTCCCTAACGCGGAGCCATCATGGAGAACAACCGTTCTGGATGGCGATAACGCTTGCTGCGATGCTCGGACAGATCGGTTTGGAAGGCGGTGGCGTTGCCTTTGGCTTCAGTGCTGAAAACTCCATCGGCGGGGACACGCGGCTGACACCGGGGGCGGGTTTACCAATGGGCCGCAATCCAGTTTCAGAGTTTATTCCCGTGGCAAGAATAGCAGAATTGCTAGAAAATCCGGGAGGTGAATGCCAGTATGACGGCAAATCCTTGCAGTTTCCTGACATTAAGCTGATTTGGTGGTCTGGCGGAAATCCATACCATCACCACCAAGATTTGAATCGCTTGGCGCAAGCCTGGCAGAAACCTGACACCATCATTGTGAATGATTGGTGTTGGACTGCGACGGCAAAACGCGCTGATATTGTATTGCCTGTCACAACCCATGTGGAGCGAGACGATCTACAATTGTCTCAGCGTGACCCCTATATTGTTGCGATGAAAAAGGCCGTTGAACCGCCAGAAAACGTACGCGGGGATCATCAAATTTTCAAAGGAATCGCGGCAGAATTGGGTGTCGAAACTGCGTTCACTGAAGGGCGATCTGAAGAAGAATGGTTGCGGTGGCTTTGGGATAAAACCCGTCAGAATCCTGAAGCGGAAGGGATGGGTCTGCCCGATTGGGACGAGCTGCAAGAAATGGGCTGGTACAAGACGCCCGAACAGGAAAAGGCGACCGTAATGATGCGTGAATTTCGCGCAGATCCGCGTGCAAATGCGCTCTCCACGCCGTCAGGAAAGATCGAGATTTATTCGGATGTGGTCGCAGGCTTTGGCTATGCGGATTGCCCGGGCCATGCAGTTTGGCAGACGCCTTATGAATGGCTCGGCAATGTGGACAAACATCCATTGCATATGATGAGCAATCAGCCTCGCAACAAGTTGCATTCGCAGTTGGATCAAGGGGCGGTTTCGGCATCTGGCAAGTTGAAGGGCCGCGAACCTGTAGTTTTAAACACAGCAGATGCAAAAG
>CALLAV010000149.1 GCA_938001995.1 uncultured Amylibacter sp.
GGGTTTTGGCCACGTTTTGCCCACGGTCATGCGTGAATTTTTTGGAAGTGCGAGTTCTACCATGTTTCTGTCCCTTTTAGCCTAGCAATTTCAGGCCGTTTTTGGCGATGCACGCCGCAGTTTCTGGTCTTTGGCTGATACCGACGACAGTGTCGACTGTATCTTGTTGAACGCCAACAACCGAAGCCTTGGCGATAGTGAGGATTTCTGACACCGACGCGTTGTCGATGATGCAATCTGTAATGGGGGCTGCGTTCAGGCCTGGAAACTTGTCTTCAACCACTTGGTTTACAACAGTTTTCGCTGTGTCGCGCGTACCTTTGGTGACGGCCTCTTGCGCGCTGTCACATGACGCGAGCATCATGGCTGCGGTGGATATTAGAACAAACTTCTTCATCATCAAATCCGCCACGCCACGCGTTTCTTGGTGCTGACGCCCGAATTGGCCCGCACGCAAGACCGATAAAACTGCTGCACTTGGAAATCATCGGGGTATTCAGCCCGAAGCCCCACAAGCGTGCCGTCTTCTCCTGGAATTGGCAGCGGCCGGCGGGCAAAACTGTTGGATTGCGCCTCGCAATGCACCTCTGCTTGCGCGAGAGACATGCGCGCCTTCGCCGCTTGCTCTGACGCTGGTGTGCAGGCCATCAGAACCGCGGTTATTGGCAAAAGGGCAGCAGCGTGGTGCATTAGAAAGCGTCTTTAAGCAAAGTTAGAATAGAGTCGCGGTATTGCACTTTGGCTGTCGGGTATTGGCCCGAGTTGGCGTAGACACAAGCGCGGTATTCGGTTTGCACGCGATTTTCTGGCGGCTCTCCCGCATAACGCCCATAGGGTTGGCGGCCGAATTGTACCGCACGATCCGTGCACACTTGTACGGCTTGGTCAAACGACATTTTGGTACGGGCCTGCCCCGTAACGGGGATCATCGTGGCGGCCACAGCGGCCAAAGTGAAGGATTTCAAAAGTAATGTGTTCATAGGTCTGCTCCTTTAATCGCTGTACACGACGCCAAATCGGGCAGAACCCGAAATTGTGATGCCGCTCTTGCGTTCTGTGGACGGGTATTTACCTGACTTGCTGTAGACACAGGCGCGGAACAGTTGTTCACCACGCGAACTGGACGTGCTGTCAGCACCTCCATCCATGATACTGCTCTGATCCAAACCAACATGCGATTTGCATTGCGCCATTGCCGCAGAAAGCGGAATGCGTTGGGCTGCAAAAGACGTCCCTGCCATCACCACGCCCACAGCAACCGTCAAAAGTGTCAAAGATGTTTTCATCGCTTGGCCTTTCTTTGTGTTGCGCCCCGCAGGATACGGGACTGGTTTGTGGTTAAACATAGCAGTGTCAGGGCCTTTAGTAGACACGCGCCTTTGGTGCGATCCGTTTCAGCTCAATTCCGCCGTCCTTTTCAGCAGTTAGGGGGTCGACGTGCACATTACGATAGCTCAGCTTGACTTTGTTTCCATCCACACGGGCCAAAGTATGCTTGCGCCATTTTTTATCGTCGCGATCTGGATAATCCTCATGGGCGTGTGCACCGCGGCTTTCCTTGCGGGCTTCTGCACCCGCAATTGTGGCCAAGGCATTTGGCATAAGGTTTTGTAATTCCAGCGTTTCCATCAGGTCTGTGTTCCAGATCAATGAACGGTCGGTGACAGAAATATCATCGAGCTTGGCCGCAACTTCG
This sequence comes from uncultured Amylibacter sp., assembly GCA_938001995.1. Taxonomy (GTDB): domain Bacteria; phylum Pseudomonadota; class Alphaproteobacteria; order Rhodobacterales; family Rhodobacteraceae; genus Amylibacter. The sequence continues at coordinate 1,697 of CALLAV010000149.1, forward strand.
GTCATCTTTTCCAGCCCCTCGGCCAGCGTTTTATCGGTGCGGAAGACGGCCGCGTCGGCCTGCATGGTTTTTTGCATCTCTAGGCGCAGATCTGCAGTTGTTGTGCCACCAGAGGCATTGCGTGTGGCATCAAAGCGATCCATCGCCGCCTCAACACTCGCCATATTCAGGTCTGGGTTCGACGCCTTTGGATCAACGATTTCGCCCGCTTTAATCGCCGCCGCACGCCCGAACACCACAAGGTCGATCAGTGAGTTGGAGCCCAAACGGTTCGCCCCATGCACAGAGGCACAGCCCGCTTCGCCAACGGCCATCAGACCGGGGAAAATCTTGTCGTGGTCTTTGGCTGTCGGGTCGAGCACCTCGCCCCAATAGTTCGTCGGAATACCGCCCATGTTGTAATGCACAGTCGGCAGTACTGGGATCGGTTCCTTGGTCACGTCCACACCCGCAAAGATGCGTGCGGATTCAGAAATACCTGGCAGACGTTCGGCCAATGCTTCGGGTGGCAGGTGGTTGAGGTGCAGGTGGATGTGATCCCCTTCGGCCCCAATGCCGCGCCCTTCGCGAATTTCCATGGTCATACAGCGGGATACAACATCACGGGACGCCAAATCCTTATAGGTCGGCGCGTAGCGTTCCATGAAGCGTTCGCCCTCAGAATTGGTGAGATAGCCACCTTCCCCGCGCGCACCCTCAGTGATCAAACAGCCGGAACCATAGATGCCCGTTGGGTGGAATTGCACGAATTCCATATCTTGCAGCGCAAGACCCTGACGGGCCACCATGCCGCCGCCGTCACCCGTACAGGTGTGTGCAGATGTGGCAGAGAAGTATGCGCGGCCATAGCCACCTGTAGCCAAAACAACCATCTTGGCGTTGAAGCGGTGGATTGTACCATCATCAAGCTTCCAGCAGATCACACCTTGGCAAGAGCCGTCTTCGGCCATGATCAAATCCAGCGCGAAGTATTCGATAAAGAATTCCGCGTTGTTTTTCAGGGACTGACCGTAGAGCGTGTGCAGGATCGCGTGACCAGTCCGGTCCGCGGCGGCACATGTGCGCTGCACGGGTGGGCCTTCGCCAAATTCGGTGGTGTGACCGCCAAATGGACGTTGGTAAATCTTACCCTCTTCGGTGCGGGAAAATGGCACTCCGTAGTGGTCCAACTCGTAAACGGCTTTTGGGGCTTCACGCGCCAAATATTCCATTGCATCCGTGTCACCGAGCCAGTCAGAGCCTTTGACCGTATCGTAGAGGTGCCACTGCCAATTGTCTGGACCCATGTTTGACAGGGACGCCGCGATGCCGCCTTGCGCTGCAACCGTGTGGGAGCGTGTTGGAAACACCTTGGAAATACAGGCGGTTTTCAGACCTTGTTCGGCCATGCCAAGGGTTGCGCGCAAACCCGCACCCCCAGCGCCAACAACAACTACATCATAGGTGTGATCTACATATTCGTAAGCGGACATAAATTCAGTCTCCGATCAGCCAGCAAAGGCGATTTTGGCAACGGCAAACGCACCCGCGGCGCCGAAAAAGTAACAAGTCAGGCGGGACACAACCAACAAGATGGGCAAGGTCGCCTTCCCATGAACGTAGTCCACGATGATTTCTTTCAAGCCATCGGCCAAGTGTTTGAACGCGATCAGCAGGAACAGGATCACCACAATGGCCTTAAA
>CALLAV010000150.1 GCA_938001995.1 uncultured Amylibacter sp.
CTTGGGAGGCGGCATGACCGATTTGCGCAAAATCATCATTGACGAGACCGAAGTGGAAGTGGATGGCGCTATGACGCTGATCCAAGCCTGCGAAGTCGCTGGTGTTGAGATCCCTCGTTTCTGTTACCACGAACGTTTGTCCATCGCAGGCAACTGCCGCATGTGTCTGGTAGAGGTCGTCGGCGGCCCGCCAAAACCTGCTGCCAGTTGTGCCATGCAGGTGCGCGATTTGCGTCCGGGCCCTGAAGGGCAGCCGCCCGTTGTAAAGACAAAATCACCGATGGTGAAAAAGGCCCGCGAAGGGGTCATGGAATTTCTGCTGATCAACCACCCGCTCGATTGCCCGATTTGCGATCAGGGCGGCGAATGCGATTTGCAAGATCAGGCGATGGCCTACGGCGTCGATTTTTCCCGTTTCCGCGAACCAAAGCGGGCGGTGGACGACCTCGACCTTGGCCCGCTGGTTGGCACACAGATGACGCGCTGCATTTCGTGCACACGGTGCGTGCGGTTTACAACCGAAGTGGCAGGCATCACGCAGATGGGCCAAACGGGTCGTGGTGAAGACAGCGAGATTACAAGTTACCTGAACCAGACGCTCGATTCTGAATTGCAAGGCAACATCATCGATCTTTGCCCTGTCGGGGCGCTGACATCGAAGCCTTATTCTTTTACTGCCCGTCCTTGGGAATTGAAAAAGACCGAAACCATTGATGTGATGGACGCGCTCGGCTCTAACATTCGTGTGGACACGAAGGGTCGCGAAGTCATGCGGATCATGCCGCGCAACCACGATGGCGTGAACGAAGAATGGCTGTCAGATAAATCTCGCTTTGTTTGGGATGGCCTACGTCGCCAACGTTTGGACAAACCTTACGTGCGTGTGAACGGCAAGTTAACGCCCGTCACGTGGGGCGAAGCGTTTACTGCGATTAAAACAGCCGTTGAGGGCAAGCAGGTTGCAGGTCTAATCGGTGATCTGGTCAGCACAGAAGCCGCCTTTGCACTGAAGCAGTTGATTGGCTCCCTTGGTGGGCAAGTGGAATGCCGCGTTGATGGTGCGAAATTGCCTGCGGGCAATCGCGCCGCTTATGTGGGCACAGCCACGATTGAGGATATCGATGCGGCTGAAATGATCCAGCTGATCGGCACAAACCCACGCGCCGAAGCCCCTGTTTTGAACGCGCGTTTACGCAAGGCGTGGATCAACGGCGCGAACATTGGCTTGCTGGGCGAGCCTGTAGATTTGACTTATGACTATGCCCATGCTGGCACCGATAAGTCTGACCTGACCGCATTGCTGTCCAAAGACTTTGATGCGGTAAAAGATCAAAACTCTTTGGTTATTGTCGGGCAGGGCGCAATCAGTGGCGCAGACGGCGCCGATGTTTTGGCCGCTGCGATGAAGCTGGTAGAGCAAACGAACAGCAAGCTCATGATCCTGCACACCGCCGCTGGGCGCGTTGGCGCAATGGATTTGGGCTGTGTGTCCGATGGGGATGCAGATACGCTCGTGACGGGGGCGGATGTTGTTTACAACCTTGGCTCGGATGAAACCACAATCGCCGATGGTCCGTTTGTGATCTACCAAGGCAGCCACGGGGATCGTGGCGCGCACCGCGCGGATGTGATCCTACCAGGGGCCGCTTATACCGAAGAATCTGCGATTTTCGTAAACACAGAAGGCCGCCCGCAAATGACTGCACGCGCTGGATTTGCGCCGGGTGATGCGCGCGAAAACTGGGCTGTGCTGCGGGCGTTGTCTGCGGAACTTGGCCAGACCCTGCCATTCGATAGCCTGTCTGCCCTGCGGGCAGCGATGTTTGCCGAAGTGCCCCACTTGGGCGCAATCAATGCGGTCCCAGAAAACGAATGGACATCGATCAAAGGCAAAGCACTGAAAAAGGGTGCGGTGGCAAACGCGATAAAAGAACACTATCAAACCAATCCAATTGCGCGCGCCAGCCAAGTTATGGCTGAATTGGCCGCAAATGCCGCGAGCCGCAAGGCCGCGAAACTGGCAGCGGAGTAGTTGGTGAAAATGGCCGCCCTGATAACCACTTGCGCAGCACTGGCTGCTTGCACACCGACGGACTCGCCGGATGTGGATCAGGGTGATTTTGTGCCAGAGTATGGTGCAATCACCACGAAGCTGCTGGATGGAGATTTGGTCAGTTTTGACGTGGAAATGACAGGCGCACGCAACGAGGCAGATGTCCTCGCGTTCAACGACTGCGTTGCGGCGCAATATGCGTTGATCCGTGGTGCAGGTTTTGTGCGCCGCGTGCGCAATGACGTGAAACGCCAGATCGGTGGCGTTTGGATGGGGACGGGGATTTACACCTTGTCCGAAAGCCACCCTGGCGGCGTGGTTTCAATTGATGCAGAGGTTACGGCAGCTGAATGCCGTGCCAACAACATACCGACGGTGTAAGGGCGGATCATGGACGGATTTTTTGCAACGAACCTCGGCACACTGGTGATCATCATCGCCCAGTGTTTGCTGGTGACTGCGTTTGTCATGGTCAGCTTGCTGTTCCTTGTTTACGGGGATCGTAAAATTTGGGGCGCGGTGCAGATGCGGCGAGGCCCGAACGTGGTTGGCCCTTGGGGCTTGCTGCAAACGGTTGCAGACGCGGCAAAATACATCTTCAAAGAAGTACTGATCCCAGCGGGGGCGGATAAAACTGTCTTCCTGATGGCACCCTTGGTGTCGTTCATACTTGCCCTGATCGCATGGGCGGTGATCCCGTTTTCCGAAGACATGGTGCTTGCGAACCTGAATGTCGCAGTCCTGTATATCTTCGCCATCGGCTCGCTCGAAGTGTACGGCGTAATCATGGGCGGGTGGGCATCCAACTCCAAATACCCGTTCCTTGGCTCACTGCGCTCTGCCGCGCAAATGATCTCTTACGAGGTCTCTATCGGCTTTATCATCATTGGTCTGATTATCTCCACAGGTTCACTCAGCCTTGTGGATATCGTGAAGGCGCAAGAGGGCAATTGGGGCTTGTTCAATTGGTACTGGTTACCGCACTTCCCAATGGTATTCTTGTTCTTTATCAGCGCCTTGGCGGAAACAAACCGCCCACCGTTCGATCTACCAGAGGCGGAATCCGAGCTGGTTGCGGGTTATCAGGTTGAATACTCTTCAACCCCGTTCCTGTTGTTCATGGCGGGCGAATACATCGCGATTTGGCTGATGTGTGCGCTCACTTCGATCTTCTTCTTTGGCGGCTGGTTGTCCCCGATCCCAGGCCTGCCTGACGGCGCCCTTTGGATGATCCTGAAGATGTCTTTCTTCTTCTTCCTTTTCGCCATGGTGAAGGCCATCGTGCCGCGCTACCGCTATGACCAATTGATGCGGATCGGTTGGAAAGTCTTCTTGCCGCTCTCCCTGATTTGGGTCGTGATTACATCCATCTTGGCGTTCACAGATGGCGACGAACGGAACCTCGGCGGCATGTGGGCACGCTGGGAAGTGGAGGCATCAGAATAATGGCTTTTGATTACGCACGCGCGACGAAATACTTCCTGCTGCAAGATTTTGCACAGGGGATGAAGCTGGGTCTGAAGTATTTCTTCCGCCCCAAAGCAACGCTGAACTACCCCCACGAAAAAGGGCCATTGTCCCCGCGTTTTCGTGGTGAACACGCGCTACGGCGGTATCCAAACGGCGAAGAACGTTGCATTGCCTGTAAGCTGTGCGAAGCGATTTGCCCTGCACAGGCGATCACGATTGATGCGGAACCGCGCGACGATGGATCACGTCGCACCACACGTTATGACATCGACATGACGAAATGCATCTACTGCGGATTTTGCCAAGAAGCCTGTCCCGTGGATGCAATTGTCGAAGGTCCGAATTTCGAATTCGCCACAGAAACCCGCGAGGAACTGTTCTACGACAAAGACAAATTGCTATCGAACGGCGACCGTTGGGAAGCTGAGATTGCTCGCAACATCGAAATGGATGCACCGTACCGATGAGCGATTTTACCAAAATGTTTGAAGGCTTCATGAAGCAAGGTCAGGATATGGCCGAGAAGATGGGCAAAGAGTTTGG
>CALLAV010000151.1 GCA_938001995.1 uncultured Amylibacter sp.
CATGCGCTGCGGGTATCCGCGCGGGCGATGAAATTGCTGGCGGATATCGAAGATGGAGCATGAGTTCCACACCCGCGTCTACTATGAAGACACGGACCTAGCGGGGATCGTATATTACGCCAATTATCTGAAATTCATCGAGCGCGCGCGCAGCACAATGGTGCGCGAGGCGGGGATAGATCAGAACGCGATGAAGGACGGCGAGGGGTTGGTTTTTGCTGTGCGTCATGTGGATGCCACCTATCTTAAGCCTGCAAAACTGGATGATGAATTGCGGATTGCTACAAAACTGCAACAATCATCAGGCGCGAAACTGCTGTTTGATCAGGATGTGTTTCGTGGCAAGGAATTGCTGTTTTCGTCAAAGATTACAGTGATTTGTATGAATGCTGCTGGCCGCGTGATCCGCCTGCCAGCAGAAATTCGCGCACAACTGGCGCTTTAACGCACATTTGACCGCTTAACGTACAAAGAAATGGTGTTTTTCCTGCGTCTAACGTTTATGATTGGGCACAACAAAAACGCCGCTGGCAAACAGCGGTATCAGGCAGCGCTAAATAAAGTCGGGCGGACATATGGAAACTGAAACACTCGCCGCAGTGCAAGAGGTCGATTTTTCGATGCTTGCGCTGTTCCTTCGTGCCACGATCACCGTAAAGATCGTGATGCTGATGTTGATCTTTGCTTCGGTCTGGAGCTGGGGGATCATCATCCAGAAATTCATCAACTATCGCATTGCGAAGAAAGACAGCGATCAGTTTGATCGTGCGTTCTGGTCGGGTGACCCGCTGGATGAGCTGTTTGACCGCGTGGGGCCTGAACCCCATGGTGGGGCGGAGCGGATATTTGCGGCAGGGATGGTGGAATGGCGGCGGTCCCATCGCAGTGACGGCAATCTGATTGCGGGTGCGCAGGCGCGGATTGATCGGTCCATGGATGTGGCGATCAATCGTGAAAGCGAACGGTTAAACCAAGGTTTGACCTTTCTGGCGACCGTGGGCGCGATTGCACCATTTGTTGGCTTGTTCGGGACTGTTTGGGGGATCAAACACTCGTTTGAAGAAATCGCCATTCAGCAGAACACCGATTTGGCCGTTGTGGCGCCGGGTATTGCCGAAGCATTGGTTGCAACGGCGCTGGGTCTGTTGGCGGCGATCCCAGCGGTTATCTTTTATAACAAACTGAGCGGGGATGCGGATCGTTTGATCAGCGGCTATGACAGCTTTGCTGATGAATTTGCGACCATCCTGTCGCGTCAGTTGGACAGCTGATATGGGACCAGTCATGGCAAGTGGCGGAGGAGGTGGGGGTCGCAAGGGCCGTCGCAATTCTGGCAAACGCAAACCAATGGCCGAAATCAACGTCACGCCCTTTGTGGATGTGATGTTGGTTTTGTTGATCATCTTTATGGTGGCCGCCCCGTTGTTGACCGTGGGTGTGCCTATTGAATTGCCAAAAACAGCGGCCACATCTTTACCACAAGAACAAGAAGAGCCGTTGGCGCTGGCGATTGCAGCGGATGGCACGATGGTTTTGCAAACGGTTGAAATTGATCGCGCAACGCTGATCCCAAAACTGCGGGCTATTGCGGCGGAACGCGACGACGACAAGGTATTCTTGCGGGCCGATGGGTCGGTTCCTTATGCGACGGTTATGGAAGTGATGGGCGCGTTGAACGCGGGTGGGTTCCGCAACATCGGTCTGGTGACGGACGGTGGCGGCCCACGGTTGGATGGAACCGACGCAAGCGTGGTTGAGTAGGGTAGGGTCTTGGAAATAGGCACTAAGATATCACTGGGCGCACATGGTGCATTGATCGTGCTTGCCGTTTTCGGCGGGCCGTTGTTCGATGCGGATGAAAGCAAAGCGATCCAGATATCTGAAGTGTCGATCATTTCGGCCGAGGCGTTCGATGGGATGATGTCCTCTGCGCCAAATCCCAATGTGGAAGAGCCCCAGCAATCCGAATTGGCACAACCCGATCCTGTGGTGGATGTGCCTGTTGTAACAGAGCCTGTTGAGCAACCCATTGAAGAGCCTGTTGAACCAGAGGTGCAGGAGGTGGCAGAACCTGAACCAGTTCCAGAGTTGGAAACAACGCCAGCCGAGCCAGAAATTGTTGAGGCTCCTGAAGCGCCCGTAACGCAGGAAGCGACTGGCAATCAAGTCGTTGCGCCTGATGCGCAGGTGTCCGATCAAGATCAAAGTGGGCAGGTGGACCCGGACCGTTTGGCGCTGCTGCGTCCCAAACCGCGTCCCGCGCCGCGTATTTCCAACGAAGTGGTGGAAAAACCTGAAACGGATGCAGAGCGATCAGACGTTGAGACACAAAAGGCAGAACCAAGCGAAGAACCCGCCGAGGAAACGCCAGACGAAACGGTTGAGGCGGCCAAACCAGAAAGCACGACCGAGATTGTGACAGAAGCGGATGAAGTAGACCCTAATTCCGCTGCGCCGATCAAGTCCGCCCGTCCAAAGGGGCGTCCGTCAGATATCGTGCAAAAGGCCCAAGCGCGCAAAGCGGCGGCAGAAAAAGCCGCGGCTGATAAGATAGCAGCGGACAAAGCTGCCAAGGCTGAAGCCCAGAAAAAAGCCGAAGCGGAAGCAATTGAATCCGCCATTAAACAAGCCGCGGCAGAATCGTCAAAGCCTTCTGGCCCACCGCTAACGGGGCGCGAAAAAGGTGCGTTGGTTCTAGCAGTGCAGCAGTGTTGGACCCCGCCCATTGGTGTGCAAAATGCCGCCGATTTGAAAGTGACGCTGTTGGTTGAATTGAACGAACAGGGTAAAATTACAGGCGGACCAACACTGGTCAGCCCTTCGGGCAGCCCGCAAGGCGTTGTAAAACAAGCTTTTGAGGCAGGCCGCCGCGCTTTGTTGCGCTGTGGTCCGTATGATTTGCCAAAAGACAAATATGAGCAATGGAAGGAGATTGAAGTGACCTTTAATCCCCAGAACATGGTGGTGAGATGATGAAACAGGTTTTGAAACTGATGATTGCGGCAATGATGCTGGGTTTGCCCGCGCAGGCGCAAGAAAACTCGGGTCCTTTGCGGATCGAGATCACAGAAGGGATCATCGAACCCATGCCGATTGCGGTAACGCAATTTGTGGCCGAAAACGCAGGGGCGGAAGCTTTTGCGTCGCAGCTAACAGACGTGGTGATCAGCGATCTGGTAGGCTCTGGCTTGTTTCGCAACATCGACCCTTCTGCCTATATCGGCAGCGTGACGAATTTTAACGCGCCTGTTTCCTTTCCTGATTGGAAGGCAATCAACGCGCAGGCCTTGATCACTGGGGCAGTGACCCTCACGTCTGACAACCAAATGGTGGTGAAATTCCGTCTGTTTGACGTGTTTGGTCAAGAAACCCTGATCGGTTTGCAGTTCGCAGCCAGCAGTCAAAGCTGGCGTCGTATGAGCCACAAGGTGGCGGATCAGGTCTATGCCCGTCTGACGGGTGAGGATCCCTATTTCGACAGTCGCGTGGTGTACATCGCCGAGGAAGGGCCAAAGAACGACCGTAAGAAACGCCTTGCGGTTATGGATTACGATGGCGCGAATACGCGGTATTTGACGGGCACAGATGACATAGTGCTGGCCCCACGGTTTTCGCCCAACGCGCGCGAGATTATTTACACAAGTTACGAAACAGGTGTGCCTCAGGTGTTTTTGATGAACGTCGACACCCTGTCGCGCCGCGTTCTCGACAGTGAGCGCAACATGACTTTTGCGCCGCGCTTTAGCCCAGATGGGCGCAAGGTGGTGATGTCGCTGTCCAACGGGGCAAAGTCGGATATTTATTCGTTTGATCTGGCAACGGGTCAAAAGGTGCAATTGACCAATACGTCGGCCATCGACACAGCACCGAGTTACAGCCCTGATGGCAATCAGATCGTGTTTGAAAGCGACCGTGGCGGCGGGCAGCAGATTTATGTAATGCCAGCAAATGGTGGAGCTGCGCAGCGGATCAGCTTTGGTAAAGGCCGTTATGGTACGCCTGTCTGGTCTCCGCGCGGGGATATGATCGCGTTTACAAATATCAGCGGCGGTCGTTTCCATATTGGCGTGATGCGCACGGATGGCAGCCAAGAAAAGCTACTGACAGGATCGTTTCTGGACGAAGGCCCAACGTGGTCGCCAAATGGGCGTGTCATAATGTTTTTCCGCGAAACGCAAGGCTCTGGCGGTGCGCCGAACCTGTTTTCCGTGGACATCACTGGACAGTTTTTGAAGAAGGTCCCGACACCAACGTTTGGGTCTGATCCCGCTTGGTCTGGGTTGTTGGAGTAAGGTTGATTCCCAAGGTGGGAATTACCTGTTATAGAACGAGATAAGCGCGCCAAGACGCGTTTCATGCGAAAGGATGAGCAGAAGATGACATTTATGAAGATGGGTATGACACTGGCCTGCGTTTTAGCGCTGACGGCGTGTCAGGATTTCCGCCAAAATGAAAGTGGTTTGGATGGCAATGGTGTCAACGGATCGGGGACAACTACGGGTGTTGATCCGAACCTTACTGGGGTGAATGATCCGACCTCTGTTGCGTATTTCAACCAGACAATCGGGGATCGTGTCTTGTTCCAAGTGGACCAAAGCACGTTGACCCCTACAGCGATTTCGACACTGGATGGTCAGGCGAATTGGCTGCTGGCAAATACCAGCTACACCACAACAATCGAAGGCCATGCGGATGAGCAGGGCACGCGGGAATATAACCTCGCGCTCGGCGCACGTCGCGCCAATGCGGTGCGGGATTATTTGGTGTCCAAGGGCATTGCGGCAAACCGCATTGATATCGTGACTTATGGTAAGGAACGCCCACTTGCGGTGTGTTCCACCGAGGAATGCTGGTCTAAGAACCGTCGTGCGGTCACGCTGGTGGCGACTGGACTGTCTAGCTAACACATTTCGATCCGCCGTCTGGGATGCAGGCGGCGGATTTTGAGTATTTGGAGAACAAAGATGCGGGTTTTAGGGGCAATTTTGCTGGCGACGTTTTTGTCGCCGATGGCTGTTCAAGCGCAGGATGAACAAACGCTGGCGGATATTCGTCAGGAGTTGGAGTTCGTTTACGCCGAGATTGTGAACCTGAAACGCGAGTTGTCCACCACCGGAAACGCCACGCAAACCGCGAACAACGGCCCTGCCTTGCAGCGTGTGGATGCGCTAGAGGCGGAAGTGCGCCGCATTACGGGCCGCATTGAATCCAAACAAAATTGGATCGAACGCATCGTCACGGATGGGACCAATCGTGTCGGCGATCTGGAGTTTCGCTTGTGTGAATTGGAAGCGGGCTGCGATATCGGTTCGCTTGATCGAACAGCGCCGCTTGGCGGACAAATCCCTGATCGGCAAGTGACAACGGGCGGCGGGCAGACGACCACCCAGCCAACAAACACATCCGTGGACACGTCAGGTGCAACGGACAGCGAGCGGGCCACGTTCCAACGGGCCATGTCCGCATTCGAAGCGCAGGATTTTGCCTCTGCCAGCAGCCAGTTTGAAACATTGATCGCCAACTTCCCAGGTGGCCCGCTGACAGGCGAGGCGCACTATTGGAAAGGAGCTTCAATGGCAGGGCAAGGGGACTGGGGCGCAGCGGCGCGCAGCTTCCTTGAGAGTTTCAGCGGATCCCCCCAAGGGACCAAGGCGCCAGATGCGCTGTTTCGATTGGGCATTTCTTTGCGCGAATTGGGACAAACTGAGGAAGCCTGCTTAATGTTGTCCGAGGTGCCTATTCGCTATCCTGCATCGCCTGTTTTGGCAGAAGCAGCGGCAGAGCGTTCCGCGCTCGGCTGTTCTTAAGCGATCAGTTGCGGGTGTGATGTCCGCGTTTTCAGATTTTATGGATGGGTTGCCAGACGGGCCGATCGGCTTGGCCGTGTCGGGTGGCAGCGATTCGCTTGCGCTTCTTCTTATGGCGGTGGATTGGGCACGGGATTGTGAACGGACTGTTTCCGTCGCAACCGTGGATCATGGATTGCGCGCTGAGGCTGCGGCCGAAGCAGAAGGCGTTGCGCAGCTTTGTTCTGATCTGGGCGTTGCGCACAAAGTATTGCGCTGGGACGGACAGCACAGCGGCAACACGCAAGATGCGGCGCGGCGTGCGCGGCAGCGTTTAATCGGCGACTGGGCCAAAGCCCTTGGATTGGCAGCTGTCGCAACGGGCCACACGCGAGACGATCAGGCGGAAACGGTTTTATTAAGATTGAAACGTGGCAGTGGCGTTGACGGGCTGGCGGGTATGGCAGCGCAGGTGACGAAAGAGGGTGTTCTTTGGGCGCGGCCATTGCTGGATCAGCGGCGCGATGCGCTGCGTGACTTGCTTATCAAACGCGGTGTGAGCTGGGTGGAGGACCCAAGCAATCTGGATGACCGTTTTGATCGTGTGAAAATGCGTAAAGCTCTGAAATTGCTAGGGGAAAATGGCGTTTCTGTTGATGTGCTTGCGGATACCGCAGGACGCATGCAGACCGCTAGAAACGCTTTGGAAGCAGCCACGTTGGAGGCTGCAAAACAGGTTGCAGAGCCACGTGAAATCGGATCGGTTCGGCTGCATGCCGACCACCTTGCAACATACCCTCAAGAGATTCAATTGCGACTGCTCGCTCATACTTTACGCTGGGTTTCTGCAGCAGGGTATCGTCCCCGATTGGCCGCAACAAAGCAGGCACTGGTGGCGGTGCTTAACGGGCAAGGACATTCCCTTTCTGGCTGTTTGATCAGCGCAGCCAAGGGTGGCGTAACCGAGGTGAGTCGTGAAGTTTCGGCCATGAAATCAACAGATGCGCAAGCTGGGACATTCGACCAACGCTGGATTTGTGATCTTTCAGACGGGGAATGGCGACCGTTGGGCGCGGCGGGATTGGCGCAATTTCCCAATTGGCGCGATACCGCCGAGCATCGAAACTCCCTGCTGTCCTCGCCTTCATTATGGTACAATAACGAATTGAAGTCGGCGCCGTTGTTGGATAAAAACCAAGCTTGCAAGTGCAGGCTCCGCGATGGACCTGAAAGTTTCTTTGTGTCGATTGTGACGCATTGAAACCCATTTCTGGAAGCCTATGTTTTCAGTAACACTTCATTAAGAAATCAGGCGCTTACTGCGCTTTTAGGAGAACCGCTTTGGGAAATTCCAGAAATCTGGCTTTTTGGGTCGTCTTATTCCTGCTGATCTTTGCACTGTTTCAGATGTTCAGCGATGGCACACGAACCAGCAGTGAAGACCAGCTGACCTACTCAGAATTTGTGAAATCCGTTGAAAACGGCAGCGTTGCTGAAGTTGAACTTGATGGCGAGATGATCACCATCGTCAACAAAGACGGCAGCAAGTTTCAGACCGTTCAGCCCCGTGCTGTCATGGAAAGCGACGAGCTGACCAACCAGTTGATCGACGCTGGCGTCATCGTGGATGTGAAAGCTCAAGAACAGTCGGGCTTTTTGTCTGCCATGTCGCTGTGGTTGCCGTTCCTTGTGCTGATCGGCGTTTGGATTTTCTTCATGAACCGTATGCAAGGTGGCGGACGCGGCGGTGCAATGGGTTTTGGCAAGTCCAAGGCGAAACTGCTGAACGAACGCCATGGGCGCATCACGTTTGATGATGTGGCTGGTATTGATGAAGCTAAGGACGAGTTGGAAGAGATCGTAGAATTCCTGCGGGATCCTCAGAAATTCAGCCGTTTGGGCGGTAAGATTCCAAAAGGTGCGTTGCTTGTTGGTCCTCCGGGCACTGGTAAAACTTTGCTGGCGCGTGCGATTGCTGGCGAAGCTGGCGTGCCGTTCTTTACTATTTCGGGTTCTGACTTCGTTGAAATGTTTGTGGGCGTGGGTGCATCCCGTGTGCGTGATATGTTTGAACAAGCCAAAAAGAACGCGCCATGTATCGTGTTTATCGACGAAATCGACGCCGTGGGCCGCCATCGTGGCGCAGGTTACGGCGGTGGTAACGACGAGCGTGAGCAGACGTTGAACCAGCTTCTTGTTGAAATGGACGGGTTTGAAGCCAATGAGGGCGTGATCCTTCTGGCCGCAACCAACCGTCCGGATGTTCTGGACCCCGCGTTGTTGCGTCCGGGCCGTTTTGATCGTCAGGTTCAAGTTCCTAACCCTGATATCAATGGTCGTAAGAAAATCCTCGAAGTTCACGCGCGCAAAACGCCGCTGGGTCCTGATGTGGATCTGCGGATCATCGCACGGGGCACACCTGGTTTCTCGGGTGCGGATTTGGCGAACCTTGTGAACGAGTCTGCTTTGACGGCTGCGCGCACAGGCAAACGATTCCTGACGATGGAAGACTTTGAAAACGCCAAGGACAAAGTGATGATGGGGGCAGAGCGCCGTTCCATGGTCATGTCAGAGGATGAGAAAAAGTTGACGGCATACCACGAAGCGGGACACGCGGTTGTGGGCCTTAATGTGCCACAACATGATCCGATCCACAAAGCGACGATCATTCCACGCGGTCGTGCCCTGGGTCTGGTGCTTTCGTTGCCAGAGCGGGATCAACTGTCTGTCACCAAAACCAAGTACAAATCCCAAATCGCAATGGCGATGGGCGGTAAGGTGGCGGAAGAGCTGATCTTTGGCGAAGAAAACGTAACTTCGGGCGCGTCTTCGGATATTCAACAAGTGACGCGGATCGCGCGCGCAATGGTCACGCAATTTGGTATGTCCGACAAGCTGGGCAATATCGATTACGCGAACCGTCAGGAAACGCATCTGGGCCCCCAACAGGGCGCTGTGAATGCTGGGCCTGACACGCAAGAGATCATTGACGCAGAAGTGCGCAAGCTGGTGGATGAGGGCTATGCCCGCGCCAAGCAAATTCTGACGGATCACGCGGATCAGTTGGAAAACATGGCGCAAGGTCTATTGGAGTACGAAACGCTGACAGGGGCTGAGATCAAAAAAGTGATCGCAGGCGAACCGTTGAACCGTGGGTCTGATGACGACGATACGGACACAGGTGGCAATGCTCCAAGTGTTGCGTCTATTCCAAAGACCAAAAAGACCAAGACACCGCCAAAAGGCGATATGGAACCTGATCCTGCCTAAAGGCTGACCAAGGTTTATTCGAATACGGAGGCCGCCCTTGAGGCGGCCTTTGTGTTTTCAAAGGTCTGTTTCACGTATTCGCGATAGATCAAGGATAGGACTGCCAGAAACAAAATCCCCTGGATGCCGGCGACAGCTGTTTCTGTGATGAAATGGGGCAGGTTAATGGGGAGCGCGTCTTGATAGCCAAAAAGCGTGTCGATCCGATCGAAAATGACGAAAAAGAACGTGTCGTACAGAAACAGAGCAAACGCGGTGTGATGGAACCGTCGCATGTGCCATTTAAACACGCTGCCGAACCGCACGGTGTGACCCAGCGCAATTGCGACCAGAGGCAAGGATACAGCAGCTTGAACCCACAAGCCTACCAGCATATGCGATTGGTCGAAGCGCCATACTCTGAATATGTATGTTAGGGAAAACCCTTCGTTTTGGGCAATCGCATCCTCTATCAGAAATGGGTCGGGGCGGATAAAGCCAAGGGCGAAATACGCAAGCACCATAGTTGTCATAAGTAAAACGGACACGAGCACGGACATCCCCAGATAACGCCATATACTTGTGCTCATGGATGCGAACCCGAACAGATCGGTATGATCCTGCAAAGCACAGCGAAACCACAGGATTTCGATTGGCGCGATGCAAAGCAAAAAAGCCAGCAAAAGAACGCAAAACACCGAAATTATAAAGAGTAGCGGCAGGACTAAGCTGTCTCCGAACAGCGTATCGAAGTAATCGATGGGTAAGTAATCAAACGCATATCCAACACCGTTTAACAAAACCGCATAGGTCACGCCCCAAGTGGTCACGAACCGCCAGTGTTTGAGAGTGAGCCGAATGGATGCGAAGAACAAAGAGAAGATTTGCATGATTACCGCCTTGAGACCGCAGGGTGGCATCGCGCGTTCGAAATGGAAACAAGGATTTTTTGAAATACATCGCGATCAGGTGGTGGGTTTTCATTGCCGCTGATCTGTGGCCAATTGAGCGAAACGAACTGAGGACAAGACCATGCCAGCCCTTCTGCCAACTGAATATACCTGTGAAATCGTCTATCTTGGCTTTGTCAAAAGCCGCGCCGAAGCGCTGGCCTCTGCGCCATTGTCCGAGGCTTTTGCTAGTTTTGCTGGCTTTGAAGGAGAGGATCATGGCGGGCTGACACGGGCGTCCTGTGTGCGGGTGAAGGATCAATATCCAGTCGATACTGAAATTCGCAACGTGCGGCAGTTTTCGATCATCAGCGCAGAGGAAACGGCCGCGGCGGCGGCTGAAATCGGGATCGACGACGTTAAGCCAGAATGGATGGGCGCGAGCATCATGGTCAAAGGCTTGCCTGATTTCACCCATGTGCCACCATCCTCCCGCTTACAGGCCCCATCAGGCGCAACACTTGTGATCGATATGGAAAACCGCCCCTGCATGTACCCTGGCAAAGAAGAGGTGGAGCCGCATCATCCTGGCAAAGGCAAACTGTTGAAATCCGCGCTTAAGGATCGGCGGGGTGTGACGGCGTGGGTGGAGCGAGAGGGGCTTCTGAAAGTTGGCGATTCTCTGACGTTGCACGTGCCAGATCAACGCGCTTGGATGCCCCACCGCGGCTGATTGGCGTGTTTTAACGAAGAAGTGGCGTTTCTGAACCTCGCTTAGAAAGGCTCGGCGATATCGGCTGGGAACTTGTCGTTTTTAAGCACGTTTTGCCGCACCCGATTTGAGAAGACAGACCCTGTAGTATTCCATTGCACACAAACACCAAACAGGGATTCCGCCACATGGCTTATAAATCAGACATCGAAATCGCCCGCGAGGCACAGAAACGCCCGATCCAAGAAATCGGCGCGAAATTGGGCATCGAAAGCGATGACCTGCTGCCATACGGCCACGACAAGGCGAAGGTCAGCCAAAGCCTGATCAACTCCGTCCAAGACAAAAAAGACGGCAAGCTGATCCTTGTGACAGCGATCAACCCAACGCCAGCGGGCGAAGGCAAAACGACAACCACAGTGGGTTTGGGCGATGGCCTGAACCACATCGGCAAAAACGCCTGTGTGTGTATCCGCGAAGCGTCCCTCGGCCCGAACTTCGGGATGAAGGGTGGCGCGGCAGGTGGCGGTTACGCCCAAGTCGTTCCCATGGAAGATATGAACCTGCACTTCACAGGTGACTTCCACGCGATCACATCCGCGCACAGCCTGCTGTCTGCGATGATCGACAACCACATCTATTGGGGCAACGAGCTGGAAATCGACGTGCGTCGCGTTCAGTGGAAACGCGTTGTGGATATGAACGACCGCGCGCTGCGTCAGATCACTGCGTCTTTGGGCGGTGTGGCCAACGGTTTCCCACGGGAAGCGGGTTTTGACATCACGGTGGCCTCCGAAGTTATGGCGATCCTGTGTCTGGCACGGAACCTGAAAGACCTGCAAACACGCCTTGGCGACATGATCGTGGCCTATCGCCGCGACCGCACTCCAGTGTTCTGCCGCGATATCAAGGCAGACGGCGCAATGACTGTGCTGTTGAAAGACGCAATGCAACCAAACCTCGTTCAGACGCTGGAAAACAACCCCGCTTTCGTACATGGTGGCCCATTCGCAAACATTGCGCATGGCTGTAACTCTGTGATTGCCACAACAACGGCGCTGAAACTGGCGGATTATGTTGTGACAGAAGCAGGCTTTGGTGCTGATCTGGGCGCTGAGAAGTTCCTGAACATCAAGTGCCGCAAGGCGGGCTTGTCCCCTGATTGCGTGGTTCTGGTGGCAACAGTTCGTGCCATGAAAATGAACGGCGGCGTGGCCAAAGCGGATCTGGGTGATGAAAATGTATCTGCGGTTCAAGCGGGTTGCCCGAACTTGGGTCGTCACATTTCCAACCTGAAGTCTTTTGGCGTGCCAGTGGTCGTTGCGATCAACCACTTTGTCACAGACACAGAAGCCGAAGTTCAAGCTGTGAAGGATTTCGTGGCCGAACAAGGTTCCGAAGCCATCGTGTCCCAGCACTGGGAATTCGGGTCCAAAGGCTCCGCTGCGTTGGCAACACGGGTTGCAGAAATCGCTGACAGCGGCGTATCTCAATTCTCGCCTATCTACCCAGACGAGATGCCTTTGTTCGAAAAAGTAGAAACAATCGCGAAACGCATCTACCACGCAGACGAAGTGCTGGCGGACAAGAAAATCCGCGATCAGTTGAAGTTGTGGGAAGAGCAGGGCTACGGCCATCTGCCAGTGTGTATGGCGAAAACGCAGTACTCTTTCTCAACCGATCCTAACCTGCGCGGTGCGCCGACAGGCCATTCCGTTCCAGTACGCGAAGTGCGCCTGAGCGCGGGTGCAGGCTTCGTTGTGGTGGTCTGTGGCGAGATCATGACCATGCCAGGTCTGCCGCGGGTTCCTTCCGCAGAGGCGATCCACCTGAACGACGACGGCCAGATCGAAGGTCTGTTCTAAGACGATTAACAGAATTCAAAGGGGGCAAAATCTGCCCCCTTTTTGCGTTTAAGGAGAATATGAGATGACAGCAAAAATCATCGACGGCAAAGCCTTCGCAGGCGATGTGCGTGCCCAAGTTGCAGAACATGTTACGCGGTTGAAAAACGATCACGGCATCACACCCGGCCTTGCGGTTGTGCTGGTGGGCGAAGACCCAGCATCCGAAGTTTACGTGGCTGCAAAACACAAACAAACAGTCGAAGTGGGCATGGCCTCGTTTGAGCACAAAATGCCAGCGGATGTGTCCGAAGAAGACCTGTTCGCGCTGATTGATCAGTTAAACGCGGACCCGACGGTTCACGGCATTCTGTGTCAGTTTCCCGTGCCAGATCATTTGAACGAGCGCCGTGTTGTGGCCCGCATTGACCCCAGCAAAGATGTGGATGGCCTGAGCGTTGTGAACGCGGGCTTGCTCGCCAGTGGCGAAAAGGGCTTGGTGTCTTGCACGCCGCTTGGCTGTTTGATGCTGCTGCGTGATCAGCTCGGAAATATGTCGGGCATGGACGCCGTTGTTGTCGGGCGCTCAAACCTGTTTGGCAAGCCGATGGCGCAACTGTTGCTCGGTGAAAACTGCACCGTGACGATTGCCCATTCGCGCACCCGCGATCTGGAAGAGGTTTGCCGCAAAGCAGATATCCTTGTCGCCGCTGTCGGGCGTGCAGAAATGGTCAAAGGCGAGTGGGTGAAACCCGGAGCCACCGTGATCGACGTAGGCATCACACGCATTCCACATCCAGAAAAGCCGGGCAAAACCAAGCTGTTGGGTGATGTGGAGTTCGCGGGGGCATCCCAAGCAGCTGGCGCAATTACACCTGTCCCTGGCGGCGTTGGTCCAATGACCATTGCTTGCCTTTTGGCGAATACTGTGACGGCCTGTTGCCGCGCGCATGGATTGGAAGAGCCAGAAGGTCTGACAGCATAAGCTGACATATCTGATTGAAACGCAAACAAGACGCCAGAGCAGCTCTGGCGCCTTGTTCGTACTCATACTCAATACCTTAGATACCATCGGATTGAGCGCGCAGCCTCTGCGCATACTACTCGAAACAGTCAATCCTATCGGGCAGCAAGTGTCCCGTGCCATTGACCTAAGCAGTGCCGACCGAATTTCAAGGGTACACTAACGAGTTTGTGAAGAAATGATCACCGTGGCATCGGGATTGGCAAAGCCTGCGATCCTGTCAAAACAGCCAGCGCAGGGTCTGCAATGATCGGCGCAAAGACAGGGTCAGTTGATTTTAATCCACCCGTGTAAGCCCCGAACGCAGGCAAAATCACACGGTTTTCATCGATCAAGAAACACGGTCGAGACATGCTGCCTGTTTTCAGCTTCACTCTGGCTTTGGGATGGTAATGGCCTGAAATCTCTGCGGTTTCATTCGGTTTCGCGATGTGGCGAAAGGTCAATGAACCTGTTTCAAACTCTGCCAGATGGCTGCCGCCGATATTCACAGGGCCCGCATCATGGTTGCCTTCAATCCAGATCCAACGCCGCCCACCCATCAGTGTTGCAAGGGTGGCATGGTCGTCCTCGTTCAATCCATCAAGTGCTTGCAGATCGTCAAAACTGTCCCCTAAACAAACAACTGTCACAGGATCAAACGCGTTCACCGCCAACGCCAGTCGCGTTAACGTGTCCTTGTTTTCATAAGGCGGCAGCAGCGATCCACCCCGCCGTGCCATGCGTTCTGATTTGCCCAGATGTAGGTCAGACACGCACAAAAGCTTGCGATCCGCCCACCAGAGCAGACCTGAGGACAAAGCGGTCAGTTTGGTTGACTTAAGGGTGAAAGAATAGCCATGCATGGCCGCACAAAACAGGAACATAGGCGTCGATGCAAGCTATAATCCAGCCTCTTGCATTAGGGTCGCTGCCTGAATTGCTGCCACTTTCTCCACCGCTGCGCCTTTGATCGGAACCTTTCCAACCTCCAGCAGCATGGGTGCGGAAAGGGGCGTCACATGGGGGGCTTTGATGTGATCGATGCGTCCTTCTATGCGTGTCAGCATTTCCTCAATCCGTCCAAAATCCACAAGCCCGCCCATCGCCTCGTCACGCGTGATTTGCATGAGCAAGTGGTCGGGGTCGTATTTCAGCAGCGTGTCATACAGGATATCGGATGAAAACGTTGCCTGCCGACCCGTCTTGCGTTTGCCAGGCAGGTTCTTTTCAATCAGGCCCGCGATGGTCGCCACATTGCGAAAACTCCGTTTCATCACAGCGTTGCCTGCCAGCCAGCCGTCTAGCCCGTTGCGCAAATCGTCGGGCGACAGCAGGGCGGCAGGGTTGGTCACTTCTTCCAGCCCCCAGATCAAAACCGCATAGTCGGTGGCCACGAACCCGATGGGGTTCAAACCAGCCTCTTCCATGCGGCGGGTCAGCAATAAGCCAAGGGTTTGCATCGCGTTTGTTCCTGCAAAACCATAAAAACAGGTATAGGCCGTTGTGTCGCGCCAATAGCTTTCTACCATCATACGGCCGGGTTTTGGCATGGCTGAAATACGGTTCTGAGTATCCAACCAATCGCGCGTGTGCGCGGGCAATTTTGACCAATCCCCACCGTTCAATATGTCGATGATACGGGTGGACAGCAGGGTCGAGGTAGCGAATTTTGTGCCCATGAAAGCCGCGATTTTCGGAGCTTTCTTGCCTTTGGTGACCTGCACTGTCATCTCGCGTAAACCTTCATAGCGCACCACCTGCCCCCCTATCAAAAAGGTGTCACCTTGGGTCAGGGTGGCGGCAAAACTCTCTTCTATCTCGCCCAAGGGCGCGCCGCCACGCCCGCGCCATTTCACCTTGAGCGTTTCCGTGTCTACAATCGTGCCGATGTTCATGCGAATAGCGCGGGTCGCACGGGGATCGCGCAATTGCCAAAGACCCGCCGGATTTTTCAGTAGCCGCTGCCAGCGATCATAGGCTCGCAGCGCATAGCCCCCTGTCGCACAAAAATCGAGGCAAGCGTCAAATTCGGCGCGGGTAAGGCTGTGGTATGGGCCAGCTTGAATGACTTCGCCGTATAAGATTTCGGCGTCAAATGGCCCTGCGCAGGCGCGTATCAGGATGTGTTGGCATAACACATCACGTGGGCCTTTGGGGCGGGGTTCGCCGTCAAGATCGTGATCTTTTACGGCTTCCAGCGCGGCCTGAGCCTCTAGGACTTCGAACCTGTTGGCAGGCACAATCACCGCACGGGACGGTGCGTTATAGCGGTGATTGGATCGTCCGATCCGCTGCACCAGACGTTTTATGTTCTTGGGCGCGCCCACTTGGATCACCAAATCTACATCGCCCCAATCAATCCCCAAATCGAGCGTGCCTGTACAAACAACGGCACGCAAGCTGCCTGCCACCATCGCCGCCTCCACCTTGTCGCGGGCTTCGCGCGACAGTGATCCGTGGTGCAGCGCGATGGGCAGTTGATCATCGTTGGCTTCCCAAATGGCGCGGAAATACAGTTCGGCTTGGGCGCGTGTATTGATGAAAATCAGCGTCGTTTTCGCAGTTTTTACCAGCCGTAGAACATCGTCCACGGAATAGGACGCACCGGCGCTCGCCCATGGCGGCGGGGTGTCTGTGTGCAAGACTTGAATGTCAGGATCGGGGCCCGCGTCCGCCAGGATAATGTCGCAAGAATCGGGATTGCGCGCGAGGAATTGAGCCAGCGCGGGTGGGTCCTCGACTGTGGCAGAAAGACCGACGCGGCGCATGTTTGGGGCAAGGGATTGAAGTCTCGAAAGACCAAGCATCAGTTGGTCTCCCCGTTTGCTTTCGGCGAGGGCGTGGATTTCATCCACTACAACCCTTTGTAAAGACGCGAAAATTCGTGGCGCGTCTTCGTAAGATAACATCACGGCCAAGGATTCGGGCGTGGTTAGCAAGATATGCGGCGGGTCGGCGCGTTGGCGTTTCTTTTGCGTTGCCGACGTGTCACCCGTGCGATCCTCCACGCGGATTGGTAGATCCATTTCTGCGATAGGCGTTTGCAGGTTACGCTTGATATCCGCGGCAAGCGCCTTGAGCGGAGAGACATAGAGCGTGTGCAATCCGTCCGCGGGATCTTCAAGCAGTTCCGTCAGAGTCGGCAAAAATCCCGCGAGTGTTTTGCCCCCGCCCGTTGGCGCAATCAGCAGGGTCGCAGGATCAGTGCTGCGCGTTAGCAGATCTTGTTGGTGTGGGTGAATCTGCCAGCCGTTGGATGCGAACCAATCGGCGAATTTTGCGGGGAGTTGCGACATATGTCAGACGTAGCGTGCGGGGCTAGGGTTGGAAAGGGGCCTGCCGCCCCTCTGGGCCGTTGGCCCATTCACCCGCAAGTATTTTGGCAGAGAAGAAGGCTCAGCGTGGTTAATGGGATGTTAAGGGCGGGGTTTGAGGTTAGCGATTGCATGGGCGATCAGGTTTGGGAGGTCTGTATTTGCATCGTCAGGGGCCGCGTCGAGTGCGCTTTCGACATCCTTTTTGAGTATGCCGATGGTGTTGTCCTTTGAATACCCGTCACGGGCAAATTCAATGTCATTGAATCCGCTGGCAAACCAGTTTTGCCCAGATGACGTGTGGACAAGGGCAAGGAGCTGTTTTTCGTCAATGTTGGCGGCATCGGCCCAATCCAAAATCAGCCGCGTCATCGCAGTATTGCTAGCGGCGAGCAGGTTGTTGAGGACTTTGGCTGCCATGCCCGTACCTGTGTCGCCCATATGGTGAAAGTGTTTTCCCATTGCACGCAGCAGGGGCATCAGATGCGTAATGTCTGTTTCAGACCCCCCAAGCATGAACGAAAGCCGCGCTTCAACCGCTGCGATTTGAGCGCCAGACATAGGTGCGTCGACCAAGGCGCAGGGCAAGCGCGGCTTGAGGTCATGGATGTAGCGCGGTGAAAGTGTAGAGCTGATTACCACATGGGACAGGTTCGGTAGGTGGGCCAGCAGGTTTTGCGCACCAAAAAGCAGGTCTTCGGTTTGCGGTATGTCGCGCACGACTGAAATGAGTGTCGTGGTGTTCTGCGGAATTTGCGCGGGGCTGTTTGTTATGTTCGCACCCGGTGGATAGCTTTCGGGTGCGCGGATATCAAAACCTGTCGCGCAAAGACCGGCGGCGCGAAGTGCGGCCAACATAGGTTCCCCCATGCGGCCACATCCTGCCACCAGCGTGTTAGTGTTCGACAACGGATTCCGCAACAAAGAGGTTGGCCCACGCGCGTTCGACCAGATCGATTTCCATCTTGTGCGGGCGGTCTTCGTAATCGCAGATGGATTTCATCTGTGTCACTAGGAACGGCGCATGATAGGCGGCATAGGTGTTATCCACTTGTGGATAAAGCTTTGAAAACAGGTGGATAAGGACTTTTTCGTCCAACGGCATTTTCATTGCTTTGGCCACGAGGGCGTAGATTTGGATCATCTCGTCCCGTGTCGGACGGTCAATCAGAACCTTGTAGTAAATCCGCCGCAGCGCCGCGCCATCAAAGATTTCAGCGGGATGGAAGTTGGTTGAGAAGATCACTAGCGTGTCAAACGGCACGAGGAATTTTTCACCAGACTGCAGGGACAAAATATCATCGCCACCTTCCATAGGAACAATCCAACGGTTGATGAGCGCCTGAGGAGGTTCAGCCTGACGACCAAGGTCATCGACGATGAACACGCCACCCGTCGCCTTTAACTGCAAGGGGGCCTGATAGGTTTTTGAGTTTTGGTTGTAGTTCAATTCCAACATCGAAAGCGTCAATTCACCACCGGTAATGACCGACGGGCGTTTGCACAGCACATAACGGTTGTCGAATTGCAAACCTGTGCGGCGCAGAGAGTTCGGGTCAGAGGAGCTTTCTTGCCCTTCACCGTGCACGATGGGATCATAAACCGAGATCACCTGACCCGAATATTCGAGCACTTTTGGCACAAAAATCTTATCCCCCAGCGCATCGCGAATACCGTTTGAGATAGACGATTTCCCATTCCCCGGAGGACCGTACATCAGGATGGATTTACCGGAGTTCACCGCAGGTCCAAGCTGGCTGAGCAAGCCGTCAGGAATAATCAAATGGCCCATGGATCCTTCTAATGCGGATTGGGTGATACCCACATCGGCCACGGATTGCAGCTTGACCTGCTCTTTATAGTCGTCGAGCGGGATCGGCAAAGCGCCGAAATATTCGGACTGCGCAAGTGCGTCCAGAGCACGGGATTTGCCAGCTTCGGTCAACTGATACCGCAGTTCTGTGCCGTCACGCCCTGCTACTTCGATCAGGTTTTGCACGCGAGCAAATTCGATAATCTCTAGCGCGATGGGACTGGAACAACATAGGTTCTCTTCCACCTCGCTAGGCAAAGAAACGTTTTTACGAAACATCGTTTTAATCAAGATGTCCCGCGCAAATACCGGGTTAAGCCCTGTCGCTGCGACCGTCATCGGAATCGCTGGAAGGTGCGGGATTCTCGCCTGCATGTTCATGTTGTCACCACTGCTCTTTTTTCTTTGATATTACGCATTTTCTGACCTTTTCCCTAACAAAAACCTGATTAAATTTTGCGGATTAGTGCGTATTCATTTAGCTTGTCGGAAAATAACAACAGCAGGTGGCAAAAGTGCGGCAAATTTTTGGCTTTTGGTATGCACTCTTCCTTTTATTCAGTTTGAGCCTTTTGGCTCTCGGGCGCAGCAATGATGGTTCGGTGCTGTTCCTCAGTTTTGATGGCGATGCCATCCACATGGCGCAGATTGTTTTGCGAATGGCCGATGGGCAAGTTCCGCACCAAGATTTCGTTACACCGCTTGGGGTAATGGCGTTTTTGCCGATTGTTTGGCTGGTTCAGGCCGGTGTTGGCATCGGCACGGCGTTTGCCTATGCCCCGATTTTGATGGGGTTGTTTTTGGCGCCGATGGTCTATTGGGTGGGGCTGACGCGCTTGGCCCCAAGCGGTGCAATTGCCTTTGCTGCCTTGGTGTTTGTCAGTCTGCTTAGCTTTGTGCACGGCGGGACCGAAGCGACGGTTGCGGCGTCCATGTACTATAACAACTGGTGTTGGGCCGTTGCTGCGATTGTTGTGGTTTTGGCGGTCCTGCCCAGTACCCGACCCGAGCAGGGTATTCGCATGGCGGAACCTTTGATCCTAGGTGTTTGCATGGCGTTTCTTGTTCTGACCAAAGCGACCTTTGCAGTGTTCTTATTGCCCGCGATTGTCTGTGCGTTGCTGGTATCAAAACAGATGCAGTTGCTGGTGAAGGGGATTGGAATTGCCGCAATTTTCTTGGTCATTTTTACGCTGCCTTATGGCGTTTTTTCTTACTGGCAGGGATATGTCCAAGACTTGTTGTACGTGTCCCAATCGGCGGCGCGGGCGAAACCTGGGGATGCTTTGGCCGTGATGGTGCTGCGCCCTGATCAAATTGTTGGTGTGCTGGCGTTGATTGCAGGGTTCGTTTTGTTGCGTCAGGCACGAATGACGGCGGAATCGCTGGTGTTTTTGCTTTTGGGTGCGGGTTGGATTTTGGTCAGTCACCAGAACTGGCAGAATGATCCGCTTTGGCTGGGGGTTGCTGGGTTGATCCTAATCGGGATGAGCCGTGATGTCCTGATCTACAACCGCTATGGCTGGCCCGTTCAGACGGCGATGCGGATTGTTGCGGCCGCGTTTTTTGTGGCAGCTGCACCGCTGTGGATGACGCAGGCGCAGTCGTTGCTGGTCCACACCAGTTTAAAACACGCGACATTTTCGCCAGCTTTGTCCGACCCAAGACACGCAGATTTACAGTTTCGCGGTGTGACAGGCGGGCCGTATTCGGCCACGATCCCGCATCCTGCACTTGCGGGGAAGGTGATTGAACCGACGGTCTTTGCGGGTGTTACGATGCCTGTTTGTCAAAAATCGAACGGTCTGGTTGCGGAATTGGTGCAAACTGGTGCGGCGCTTGACGGGTTTGTGCAAACCAATGGCGCGCAGGTTTTATATGCAGATTGGGTGAACGGGCTGTGGCTGTTTTCCAAAACCGAGCCGCTGCAAGGGGGCGCGCCTTGGTACTATGGCGGCACAACGGGGTTCGAAAATGCACAGTTTTTGGTGGTTCCAAAATGCCCAATGGGTCAGGCGGTGCGCGGCATGATCCTGAACGCGATTGAAGCGGACGGTTCGCTGAGCGCTGTTTTGCTGGAAGAAGCGCCGCTGTTCTATCTGTACAAGATGGGCGGCTAAGACGTCTGGCCGAAGTGGCCAGACGAAGGGGTTACCCCATTTGGGCGGACATCGCCAAGTAGATCAGCAAAGCGGATGATAGGGTCAAACCGTAAGGGAACTTCTTAGACACTTGCCAAGATTTCCAACCTGCCAGATGCGGTTGCAGCGGTGCAATTGCACCCACACCGCGATGAAGAACCACTGTGATCAAGGCCATAGCAGCCAATAACATAAGGAACTTTGTCGCGTCTTGCATTGCAATATAGGGGGCCATTGCGCCGATGAATTTACTGTCCCCGCCGCCCATATAGCCAAAGTTATTGAGCAAGAACCCAACCACCAGCATCAGGGCGCCCTGGGCAATACGCAGCGCATAAATATCCAGCGGAAAGATCATCAGACCAACCACGGCGAACGCCAAAAACAAACCAATGTTGGTTTTGTTATAGATTTTCATGTGACGCAGGTCTGTCAACGCCGCCCAGATACAAAAGGGCAGGGCGGTCAGAAACAGGATCAGTGGGGCGCTTAGAACCATGGTTTAGCTTTTCACAGTTGTGTTCAGCGCCTCTAGGCTGCGAACCGCTTCTTCAAAGTGACGCGGATGTGTGTCCACGGCGTCTTGCAGTAATCCACGGCCCACATCGATATCGCCCTGTTTCACAGCGGACAAACCAGACGTGTACATCAGCTGTGCTTTTTCCTCTTCCGTCATCGGAATGACGGGCAGCGCATAGTTTTTCTGCGCGGCGCGGGCCAGAACAAGATTGTTTTTGGCGGTGAACAGTTTGCGGTCGTATGTGATCGCCTCAATAAACAGCTTTTCCGCGCCTTTGTAATCACCACGGGCCATTTTGGAGTAGCCCCAGTTGTTCATCACATTTGACGGTTGCGTGGTCAAACCTGCTGCGATTTCATAAAAGCTGTCGGCTTTTTTCCACTTTTTCTGGCTGTCCGCGATCATCGCTTCCAAACGGTAGCGTTGATAGGTTTCAACAGTAGGCGGCACTTTGTTCAGCTCCGCGCTTGCACCTTTCCAGTCATTGGTGCGGATCTTGGCGTCGGCCAGATCAATACGATCTTGGTCAGTGCTGCCCTTCATCTTAACCAGTTTTTCAAATACTGGCACCGCTTCGGTCGGGCGTTTTGCGCGTACAAGCGATTTGCCAAGGCCACGGCGGAATTCGATGCGTTTTGGATCCTTAAGGAGCGAGCCGCGGAAGTATTCAACCGCCTCGTTCGGATCAGCAACTGTTAACATGATGTCGTTAAGGTCTGTCGCATCTACAACGCTGGTTGGATCAAGATCCTTTGCTTTGGATGCGTCGCCTTTTTCAGCACACGCGCCAAGGGCCAGTAAGCCAGCCATTGCGAGTGCGCCCATAATTGGTTTGCCCATGGGTCTATTCCTGTACTGCTCTCATCATCCGGAGTTTGGTGTCGACAAAAGCAAATACTTGCCGTTGCCGCGCCTCACCAACTCGAATTTGTTGTTTTCATTAGGGTTAGTGTACCCTTCTTTCTCTACAATAGCGATTGTTTTGGTCAAATTCTGCTTAATTTGATCAGAATTGCCATTATCCAACCCATATGCGAGCTGAAAGACACGCTTTGCCTCTTGGTAGTTACCCTCTGTTTGTAACAAAACGCCTAAGTTGTTCCAGGCGGGCACAAATTCGGGGTCTTTCTTTACTGCAATTTGCAGCAATTCTTTTGCATGACTAAGCCGACCAAGCCGTAAATTGGCGGACCCTAGTGCGCTAAGCACGTCGGCGTTCAGGCCAAGTTCGCTCGCAGCGCGGGTATATGCTTTTAGGGCAAGGTCGTATTCACCTGCCGCCATCAAGCGGTGACCGACAATCAACCCGTCAATGCTTTCTTCGTTTTTGTTCAGCCCGACAGGGGCGTCCACGATTGTAGTCGTGTCCGTTGTTGCGCGTGTTGTCACGGTTGTGCTGTTGGAGCATGCCGTGATTGTAGCAAGAGTTAAGACCGCCAGCGCGGCCTTAGTTTTATCTGCCTTGAACCATGTGAATGTAGATATCAAAGACCGCAGGCCCCACCATAATTACCAGAAGAGGAGGCACCGTGAACATCATGGTGCACAACGTCATTTTTGTGGGCAGCTTGTTTGCTTTTTCTTCGGCACGGGTCACGCGTTTGTCGCGCATTTCACTAGCGTAGACGCGCAACGCCTCGCCCAGTGACGTACCAAAAGTAGCAGACTGGATCATAACCGTGACAAATGCAGATATGTCTTGGCAATCGCAGCGTTCGGCCATGTCCCGCAGGACTTCTGGCCGTCCTTTACCAGCGCGCATCTCGTTGGAGACGATGGTAAATTCTTCAGCGAGCGCAGGCGCGCTCGGTTGGATTTCTTTGGCAACCCGCTGGACGGCTTGATCAAGCGATTGACCCGCTTCAATACAGACCAGCATCAGGTCGAGCGCATCGGGAAACCCGTTCAGGATTTCTTCTTGGCGCGTGCCACGGCGTTTTTCGACCCAGTAAATCGGGGTGTAATACCCTGCAAAGCCAGGGCCAAGCGTCTGAATCGCCAGCCACTTGATGTCAGACGTGCCGCCCGACAAAACAAAGGTGTAAAGCGCGCCGATCAACAGCCCAGCGATGCCCAGCACCAACTGCATAGCGTGGAACGTGCGCACCGCATCTTTGGTGCGATAGCCCGCTTGGATCAGTTTCATCCGGCGGTCAGAATATTCTTGTTGGTCCTGCGGCTCCAGGTAGGCGGCGAACTTGTCCAGGTTCGGGCCCTTCTTTTGTTCGCGCAGCTCCAGTTTTGGCGTGTTTCCTTTGGACACAGGACCCCGCGCAATGGCGGACCCAGCCAGACGATCAAACGGATCTTCTTTCTTGGTCAGGAAAATCGGCAGTGTCATGACGATAAAGAACACGCCCAGAACGCCCATGGCGATGAGCGGACCCGCTGGGCCCATCATCTCGGTCAGATATGTGTTGAGGTTGCTTAACATGGCCTGCTCCTACACCTTAATGTTGACCATGGCGCGCATGACAAAGAAGTTCACGGCAAGCATGGAAAACACTGCGATTGCGGCGGGGACATAGTATTCTGTCGGCTTCACAGCATCGTAGTAGGTTGGGTTTGTGATCTGAACCATTGCCAACGCACCCAAGGGGAAAGCGGACAAAAACATGCCAGACCATTTCGCCTCGGCGGTGATGGCGCCAACACGGCGGAACAGTTTGAAACGGGCGCGGATAACCTTGGACAGACCGTCCAGAACCTCGGCCAAGTTACCCCCGGCTTTGGCTTGGATCCCAACCGCAACGGTCAAGAAACGCAGGTCAGGCACGTCAATCCGATCCGCCATGTTTTGCAAGGCAGAGGCCACATCCGCACCATAGGCGGTTTCGTCCACGATCATGCCAAATTCGGACCCGATTGGATCAGGCATTTCTTCGGATACGATATTGATTGCATTGGCAAAAGGGTGACCCACGCGCAAGGAACGCACGATCAAATCAACCGCGTCAGGGAGCTGTTCTTCGAACAAGGCCATACGCTTTTTCGCTTTGCCGTTCAGCCAGAAATAGACGCCACCGCCACCGATCAGGATCGCGAGGATCACACGCAAGACCAGCCCAGTTGTTGTGAAATAGGTCAAACCACCAAAGGCCAACGCGGCCACAAGGATCATCACACCAAACAGCATTGTCGGCGAAAAGGCGATGTTCGCTTGCTGGGCCTTGTGGCTCAGGATCGACATAATCGGCAGTTTCAGACCCTTGAGATGCTGATCGCGCTCTTTACGGAGGGCTTCGAACACTTCTTCTTGGGCTTTGCCTTGTTCCATGAGCGCCAAACGGCGGTTCACGCGGCTGTTCAGTTTGATCGATTTGCCAAACATCACAAGGTAGATGCCTTCGACGATCAGAACGACGCCGACAAACAAAAGACCGAAGATAATTGCCTGAGTACCCATAATACTTGTTCCTTACTGTGCTGCTTCGCGGCGCGGTGAATAGATGCTTGATGGCAAATCATAACCCCACTGCGCAAAGCGTTCAGAATAGAGCGAGCGCAGGCCCGTCGGTGTAAACTCACCGTCGATTTTGCCGTCTTTTCCTGTTCCGTAGATTTCGTATTTGAAGATCTCTTGCAAAGAAATCACGTCGCCTTCCATGCCAGCCACCTCCGTGATGGAGGTCATGCGACGAGAGCCGTCTTGCAGACGTTTTGCCTGAACAATCAGGTTCACAGCCGATGAAATCTGGCTCCGCATCGCTTTGATCGGCATTTCGATCCCGGCCATAGCAATCATGTTTTCCAAACGTGACACGCCATCACGCGCACTGTTGGCGTGAATCGTTGTCATCGATCCGTCGTGGCCGGTGTTCATGGCCTGCAACATATCGATGACTTCTTCGCCACGCGTTTCCCCCACGATAATGCGATCGGGTCGCATACGCAGTGCGTTTTTCAGGCAGTCGCGCTGTGATACGCCACCTTTGCCTTCGACGTTTGGCGGACGGCTTTCCATCCGGCCGACGTGTGTCTGCTGCAGTTGAAGTTCCGCTGTATCCTCGATCGTCAGGATACGTTCGGCGTCATCAATAAACCCTGACAAAGCGTTGAGCGTTGTCGTTTTACCCGAACCTGTACCGCCTGACACGATCACGTTCAGGCGTGTTGACACGGCAGCCTGCAAATAGGCGGCCATTTCCTCGGTGAAAGCACCAAACTTGACCAGCTCTTCGATGCCGAGCTTGTCTTTTTTGAATTTACGAATGGATACGAGCGAGCCATCGACGGCAATCGGTGGCACCATAGCGTTGAAACGCGATCCATCTGCCAAACGGGCATCGACGTAAGGGTTACT
>CALLAV010000152.1 GCA_938001995.1 uncultured Amylibacter sp.
AACATGAATGGTTCGCGTATTAATTATTAGAAATATGAATTTGCTTCAAGTTCGAATGTGGTGTCTTTGGACTTAACCTTCAACAGAAAGCTCTGCCATGACCCGCCCCTTTGATCTGTCCTTTGAATTTTTCCCGCCAAAATCGCTCGACGGCAGTTTCCGTCTGTGGAACGCGGTGGAAACGCTGCAAGTGTTTTCGCCGGACTTTATGTCCATCACTTACGGCGCAGGGGGCTCCACACGGGATCTAACCTGTTCGGCTGCGGGTGTGATTGCCAAAAACTACGGCGTTCCAGTTGCGGGGCATCTGACATGTGTCGATGCCACAAAAGAAGAAACCTTGTCTGTGGCGCTGGCTTACGCGGCCAAAGGTGTGCGTCGCATTGTGGCGTTGCGCGGCGATGGAACTGGACCAAACGGCGCGTTCGTCCCTGCCAAAGACGGGTTCGCTGGCTCGCTCGATCTTATCCGTGCGCTTAAAGACGTTGGTGATTTTGACGTGACCGTTTCGGCCTATCCAAACAGACATCCAGACGCAGCATCCGACAGCGCAGATGTGGACCACCTGAAAGCCAAGTTTGACGCAGGTGCAGACCGCGCCATTACGCAATTTTTCTTTGAAACTGAGGAATTCCTGCGGTTTCGTGACAAATGTGTGGCGGCTGGCATCACCAAGCCTATTGTCCCGGGGGTCATGCCAATTGAAAACTGGGGCAAGGCACGCAAATTTGCCAAAGCCTGCGCCATTCCAATCCCTGCTTGGTTGGAAGAAGGGTTCCGCCACGCCAAAGCAGCAGACACGGAACGGCTGTTTTCCACAGCACTTTGCGCAGAGACTTGCGATGATTTGCTGGCCGAAGGGGCGACGGGGCTGCATTTTTACACGCTCAACGATCCCACACTTAGCGCAGATGTGTGTCGCGCGCTGGGCAGAACGCCGCGTCATTTAGAATTGCGCGCCACTGCGTAAGGCTTGAAGCCAACGCAGGCTTCGATCTAGGTTCCGACAACACAATTTTGTCGGAGCCAAACAATGCGCGATCTAAAACCTGCCCTTTCCCCTGCGGACCTGCCCAGACCTGAACAGGCTGCGCAGTGGACAGGGCTGGAATATCTGCAAAAAACCATCACAGGCGAAGTGGCCGCGCCCCCCATCGCAGGCCTGATGAATTTTCGCCTTGAGGCCATTGAAGAAGGCCGCGCCGTGTTTCGTGGTATCCCAAAATTCGAAAGCGCGAACCCGATGGGAACAACCCACGGCGGTTGGTACGGCGCGATTTTAGATAGCGTAATGGCCTGCGCAATCATGTCCAGGATTGGCAAAGGTCAAAGCTATACAACTTTGGAATATAAGGTAAATATCATCCGCCCCGTGCCAGAAGGTATGGAGGTCGAAGCGATCAGCGTTGCAGGCCACGTCGGCCGCACGACAGGTGTGGCAGATGCAGAAATGCGCGGGCTTGAGGATGGCAAACTGTACGCCACCGCGTCAACCACGTGTATGCGGATCGTCTAGCGCAGGTCAGGTCTGGTTCGCGGGGAATGCACCGAGTTCAAGCAAAGTTTCCGTCAGCAGCGTTTTAAGCGTTTCATCAAGGCTGGGACTGCACACATAGGGCAGGCCTTTGCGGGCTTGCGTCCAGCCGATCACGCGCACCTTTTGGGCCGCATCATCAAATCGCTGCACATAGTCCCACGTCTTGCAATCAATCGCGGCGATATCCGCCTCTGCGTTTGCGACCAGTTCGACCGAATGGCGGTGGCTGCCTGAATGCACACCCTTGCTGTAGAATGCCTTCCGCTCGCCTGTTTCAGCGGTCACATCGGCGGTGACACTCAGGTAGCCCGACAAAGACACACGATCGTTAAACGCCAGCCGTTTCCCCAGCATTGCCTCAAGCGGAATAGACGCCTTGCCAGATTTTGGCGGTGTCAGGTTCGGCCCACGCCCCGTGGCAATAATGGCGGAGCGATAGAGTGGTCCCATTCCCCCCAAATGTTCGGAAAAATCGGGCTGCGCGAGGATATGCAGATCAGGGGCAACGCCGCAGGAAATCGGACCCCAACAGGTCTGTGACAAGAGCAATCGGGGGTGGCGCAAGATGACATCGACCTCTTCATCCGTGCGAGGGCGCAGAAAATCGACCAACGGATCCGCACCCCGCGCTTGCAAGCCAGCAAGAATGGCCTGCCACAACGCATCCGTTTCAGAACGCATTTCGGGCAGATCATACATGGGCAGCGCGGCGCGATAACGGGTCACTCGGTCTCCTTACTCCGATGCCAAGCCGGATGGGCGACAGGTTCTTTGGCAATTAGAGCATAGGATCGAAACAATTTCCAGTAATTGGGATAAACATACCCATGATTAAGGGCGCGCCAGTGGGTGCGGTTTTTGCGGTAAAGCCGCGGAAGGTCGTACCAAGGGGCGGTTGGGTGTTTGTGGTGCACGAGGTGCAAGTTGTTGTTTAAGAACAAAATACTTAGCGGAGAGTGCTCTACTATGATTGTGCGCCCTTCGGGTGTTTCATGCCATTGGTGTTCGGCAAATGTGCGCAAAGAAATGATTGCAGCGCCACCATAACAAGCCGTTACAAAGTAGAGCCAGAAGGGGATTTGAAACACTTGCGTGACAAAATAGACCACTGGGATCAGGCCAATACAGTGCCAAACCCACGCCCACAAAACGCCGTCTTCGCCGCGTCGTATGGCGGTGATATCCCCCATAACCAATGCCAGCGTGGACATAGGCGGCCCAAGGATCAACCGCCCGATGAGCGTGTTGGATAGGCCAAGCACGCCCTTTGCCCATGCAGGAAAGGACTCGTATGCATAGAGCGTCCGATAGTAGCTTTCTGGATCGTCAAACGGGTCGGTCAAACGTTCGTCATCGTGATGACGCAGGTGCATCTTGCGATATCTATGGAACGGCCAGATCACACTCGGGTTGATGATAACAAGGGCGGTGTTGAGTCTTGAATTTCGGGTTGGGTGGCCGTGAATAACCTCGTGTACCAGCGAAGAGTGCAACGCATTGAACACAGCCATTAACGCCAGCGCAAGCAGACCAGATAGCGGGTACACAAACGCACCAGCCGCCCACCAACCCAAATAGGTTACGCCGATCAGCAGGATCGTTGGCCATTCAATTTTGCGGTTTGATACGTTCAAAATGTCACTCTTGTTGCGTATGTCATCGGTATGTCAGCAGCGTGTCAGCAGGCAACGAGGATTTGGTAACAAAAGACGATTTTTGTTGTTTTTTGTCACCAATAGTGATGTTTGAAGTCATGGACCGAAGACTGACATCAGATATTTTCCGTATGCGGCTGGCGGAGCTTTATGCCCGATCAGGGTTGCGACAGTCCGCATTTGCAGCGCAGCTTGGTATTGACCGATCCGCCTTGTCCCAGCTTTTGAAAGGGGCAGGGGCGCGGTTGCCCCGTGCGGATACGCTGGTCACATTGGCAGAAACCCATCAGGTGTCTGTAGATTGGCTTTTGGGCCTGTCCGAAGATCAAAGCGTGATGTCAGAAACCCGCGATATGTTGGAAATTGCGGGTGGTGCGGATACGATTGATCAATCCCCGCTGGCGCAATGGCATGAAGAGGCACGTGGATCTAAGATACGATATGTGCCTGCGGGCCTGCCCGATATGCTGCGCGTGGATTTGGAACCTTCCCATGATCCAGGCCAGTTTCGTCGCGTGTATTTACAGCGGCCCGAAACAGATATGGAAGTAGCTATGCCGCTGCAAAGACTGCATGAATTGGCATACGGACAAGGGATTTGGGCGAGACACTCCGCGCAAAAACGCCAACGTCAATTACAAGCCATGCAGCAAATGATCGACGAATTTTATCCCCGTCTTCGCGTGTTTCTTTTTGATGGATCAGAGCGGTTTTCCATGCCTTACACGGTGTTTGGTCACCAGCGCGTGGCGGTTTATGCAGGGGATATTTATCTGTTGTTGAACGGGCGGCAAACGATTCAGACCATGGCAGATCATTTTGACAATCTGATTAAGGTTGCCCACGTCCATGCCCATGAAGTCGCTGATTTTGTTGGGAGTTTGGCGAAGGAAACCCGCTAGTCGTTGTCCGACAGTCCCGCTCCAGCGCCCGCCAATCGGGATGCTTCTGTGGCTGGGGCATAGGTCTTATGCTCCCATTTTCCCAACCGTGCCCAAGCCTCGGCAGGGGCTGCGCGGCGGGGATGTGGCGACAGGCGTTCGCCCTGCGGATCACCTGCGTGACAGGTCAGCGTGACAGGCCCTTCAAGCCCAGTTTGCACAACAAACATCGCCTCTGGCGTCGCAAAATATAGCCCATCACCGATGCCCAATTTCACCGTGCTCTGTGTGATTTTGCCCAATTCCGCAGCGAAAGACAGCAGCAGGATCGGGCTCGCCACCTTGGCAAAGGTCGCCGGTGTTTCGGGCGGCGTATCGCACAGGCCTGCGCCGATCCGAATGGGACATGCGTCTGGAATTCCAGCATCCAGAACGTCGGCCAAGGCCGTGATGCTGTCAAAACCATGTTCCCAAAGCCACGCTGTTGCGCGGCCCGCTTCGTCGGCCAAACCCCAGCTATAGCCCGCGCCTTTGGTGGCTTTGCGTCCGGTTGCGGTGATTTCGCTGAGTGATGGGATCATGATGGTAAAGGCGGAAAGAACCAATCGTCCGCCGCATTGGCCAGATCTTGGGGGAAGGGTGCCCCTGCAAACATGTTGATGCGCACCCACCGATCCGAGCGCGGATCAAAGTGTTTTGCCCCGAAAAACGACAACTTGAACCGCAGCATGTCGATGGGCAGCATTTCGGCGCAAATGGTGTTGTCGCGAATTTCCGCATAGGGGTATTTCGCTGCGATCTGAACGCGCCGCGCGGCGTGGCGGTGCTCTGGATGGGTCAGAAGAACCTCAGCGATTGTGACATCTTTGTCTTTGCTTTCAAGGCATTGGGCAAAGCGGAACACATCGCGTAGGGGGCTGAGCGGTTGTTCATAATCCGCGATATCGTCTTCTTCAAACCGTTCGCCAAGGCGGGGTTCCAGCTTTTCTTCGGACACATACCATACGCGGGCGTTGTGGCCCTTTTCTTCCCAATTCAGCCCTTCAGCCCAGCCATATATCTGCTCAATCTGCGCCAGTATATCGCCAGCTTTCACATCGCCTTTGATACGGAAATCGAGTGATTCATCAGCCGACATGCAATCGGACAGTTCATCAACAAATTCGGGATGGCATTCGATCAGCAATGAAACGACCAATTCACAGCCTTCCTCTGACAGGGCGTCCTCAGCCCAGCAATAGATCGCGTCCCACGATACGATGGGACCAGCTGATAGAAACGCATGTAGAGCGTCGAGGTCAGTGCGCAGTGCTGCGAGCTTTTCGATTTGAAGCGGGTGTTCGGAGTGCCAAAGCTGCCAGTTCAGATCAGCGCGTTGCACGAGGTCGGCAAAGCGGGATTGATCGGCTGCGGTGAAGGAGGAAAGCGTGCGCACGCGAGACAGGGCCTCTTCCTTGCTTGCCACCCAATTGTTCAGCAGGATCGGGTGGTTCAATATGAAGGGCGCCATGCCAAGACCCGTGGAGTTGCCGATGCCGAATTGGCGCCGCAGCGTGGGGTTGAGCGGGACGGCGGTGTCGCCCCCTTTGGCGCGTGCCATGTGCTCCACGAGGTCCATCACAAATGTGCGTGTCAGATAGACAGACAGCATTTCAGATTGGAACGGGGCGGTGAATTCGGGTCGATCTGCAATGTCCTGACGATCCGCCGCGCCGAATTTCCCAGACCCGTACACGGCCGTCGTGCGCATGAGATAACCCACATCTGAGACCATCGTTTGGTCGGGCTGTTCACCTGCCGCCAGACGATCCACCACATGGGCCCAAAGGCGTACGGACCGGTTGGCGCGGGACAGCGATAACTCAGACTGTGAAATGCGCCCTGCTTCTTGCAAAGGTACGTTTTGTGATAGCCTTTCAACGTCTTCTGCCGATGGAATGCCGTCAAACAACGTAAATGTGCAATCCCAAGCCTCTGCAATCACACGATCAGAGCGTAATTCTGCGGGCAGATCATGGGCAAAAGCCACCAGCGAATAAGCACGGGTTGGCGTGTGCGCAGTATAGACAGCGTGGCCCACACCGTTGCCATCAATGGCAAATTCTGTGGGTTCAATGCTCCAGTTCTCGCGCTGCATACGGCGCATCAGGATACGCATAAACGACAGACGGTGCGCATGGGCGGACCCCATGCGTGACAGCTTCATCACTTGGGACGCGGGGCGCAGCGGAATTTTGGTTACGTGAGTCTCTTCCATCATTGCCCCCCGAAATTCTCAACGAAAAAGCGATGCCAGTTGTCGCCCATAACGCCGTCGATTTCACTTGCACTCATACCTGTTGCTGCCAGCCCATCGCGGATGTTTCCAAAATCGCGGTTGTCGTTGAACCAGCTTGGCATGGGTGGAAAACCTGCGTTGTCTTTCGTGCCTTC
>CALLAV010000153.1 GCA_938001995.1 uncultured Amylibacter sp.
GTGCGCGGGTTCACAGGATTTGGCACGGCGATGGTTTATCTGCCCTTTGCAGGTGCCGTGCTAAGCCCTGTTGGCGCACTTCTTTCGCTGGTTTGTATGGACATCTTCGGCCCATTGCCCTTGGTTCCCAACGCGGTGCGCAAAGGCCACCCCCGCGATATTCTTTTCCTTGGCATTGGCATGGTCGTTATGCTGCCCATCGGCATCTATTTGTTGGGCCAGATGGAGGGAACGACCTATCGTTATATCGTGTCCATCGCGACGTTGATTGCGCTGTTCGTTTTGCTGTCTGGATTTCGCTACAAAGGGGCGTTGACCTCCAAAGTGATGATCGGCACGGGTGGTTTGGGTGGCTTTCTGGGCGGCGTGGCTGGCCTGCCTGGCCCCCCTGTGACGGTTCTTTACATGGCGAGCACGCTGCCCGTCGAAGCAGTCCGCGCCAACATGATCTTGTTTCTGCTGTTGGCGGATATTCTGATCTTTCCGATCATGGCACTGCAAGGGATGTTAAGCCTGCAACCCCTGATCATTGGCGCAATCATTATCCTGCCCTACATGGCTGGGGGCGCCGTTGGGGCCTATCTGTTTGACCCCGCAAAAGAGAAGATTTACCGCGTTGTGGCCTACATTGTGATTGCTGGATCTGCCATAATGGGGCTGCCGTTTATATTGGGATAAAGACCATGAAGTTGAGCGAAGTGAAATATGAAGACCAAGTTCCCGTGGAAGGTTATGGCCCCGGCTTTTTCCGGGTGGCCGAACAAGTCCACGATGGCGCCATGTTTTTGACCGCAGACGGAGCGCGGTCTTGGGGCGGATACACGGACCTTGCGCCGTTGATTGCATCTATCGAGGCCTATGACTTTGTGTTTGTGGGGACGGGGGCAGACATCGCGCCTGTGCCACGGGATGTCCGTGATGCGCTTGATGCGGCCGGTGTCGCAATCGAGGTGATGTCGAGCCCAAGTGCGTGTCGCACCTATAATATCCTTTTGTCAGAGGGCCGCCGCGTCGCGCTTGCGGTGCTGCCTGTATAAACTCCGCGTCAGTTGGGCTTGATTAATACGCGACTGACCTAGGTGTATCTTATGACTTTGAAAATGACTGCCATTGCGGCTGGAACTTTGTGCGCGCTTGGAACAGGCGCTTTGGCGGATACGTTTACCTGCGCGTTGACGGATGCGCGCAATACAGGCTGGCTGCCTGATCGGCTGGTGGTTCAAATCAGCGCTGACGAAAAGATGGCCAAAGGGTTTGATCCAATCACCTATTCAACCCTGAACGGTTTGGCTGATGTGCAAATTCAGGCCGAAAATTCAGTGCGTATCGAACTGCGGTGGACCACAGGTCGATACCGCAACGAAAAAGCGATGCAAAGCCGCGACATGCCCAACATCCTTGCGGTTCCAGTTGTTTATCGCGCGACAATCCTGCGGGGTGGCAACAAAATCCTGTTGCGCGCCCAGCCCGAAGGCTCGCGCGAACGCCACACCGCGCGAGGAGCGTGTCAGGTTTCTGACACCGCCATTGAACAGGTCATTCGCTGAATGGCACTGCGGGGTGAAAACCACCCTTTCCAACAAACCCATAACCGCTATATACAAAACCGAAGGCTGGTCGCACGATCCAGCACAAACCCACTAGAAAGAGGCACCTATGGCTTTTGAACTCCCTGATCTTCCCTATGCACACGACGCGCTGGCCGATGGCGGTATGTCCAAAGAGACGTTGGAATATCACCACGACTTGCACCACAACGCCTATGTGACCAACGGCAACAAAGCCATTGAAGGCACAGAATGGGATGGCAAAAGCCTCGAAGAGATCATCGTGGGGACATACGACAAAACCGCTGTGGCCCAAAACGGCATCTTCAACAACATCAGCCAGCTTTGGAACCACAACCAGTTCTGGGAAATGATGGGCCCAAAAGGGCGCTCCATGCCGTCCGAGCTGGAAGCCGCGCTAAAAGACAGCTTTGGTTCCGTTGATGAATTCAAATCACAGTTTTCCGCAGCAGGTGCAGGCCAATTTGGTTCTGGCTGGTGCTGGTTGGTGAAAAACGCAGATGGGTCTTTGGCTGTGACCAAGACCGAAAACGGCGTGAACCCGTTGTGCTTTAATCAAACGGCGCTGCTGGGTTGCGATGTATGGGAGCACAGCTACTACATCGATTTCCGCAATGCGCGTCCAAAGTATCTGACCAACTTCCTCGACAACTTGGTCAACTGGGAAAACGTCGCATCCCGCATGTGATCTTGATCAGACTTCAGTTTCGAAAGCCCTGCCAATTTGGCGGGGCTTTTGCGTTTAAAGGACCGTTAGCAGATCGCCCACCGTGTCCACGACGCTAAACAACCCGCGCAAGGACGCATCCGCAAAACCCTGTTCAATCTGGTGGTCGATCAGCGTCACCAGCGGGTTCCAATAGCCGTCTATGTTCAGCAAATAGATCGGCTTTTTGTGCAGGCCTAGCTGCGCCCAGGTAACCACCTCAAAGAACTCGTCCAATGAACCGGCACCACCTGGAAGCGTAACAATGATGTCGGCATTCATGAACATCACCTTTTTGCGTTCGTGCATGTTTTCGGTGATGATGAACTTTGTCAGGTCGCGTTTTCCGACTTCCATGTCCATCAAATGAACGGGGATGACGCCAAAGGTTTCGCCACCCGCTGCTTGGCAGGCATTTGCAACTGTGCCCATCAGCCCCACATCGCCCGCGCCGTAAACCAGCCGCATGCCGCGCGCGGCCAGTCCAGACCCGAGGTCTTCTGCCGCTGCTTTGTACGCGGGATTGGTTCCAAAACGGGATCCGCAAAAGACGCAGACGGATGGATTGGGGGTGTTGGCTGTCATGTTCAGGACTTTGTGATTGGGGTTTTGTGATACTATGCTTTCAGTGTATCACGGTTGCAACGATGTGAAACGGCGAAGTGAAGGCGAATGTGAAATGATGTCTCCACCCCTGAAAATTGCGGCAGGTGCGACCATGTTAACGGGTGTCGCGGTTGTTTGGTTGTTGGCTTACGGCGCAGGATATGCGCCCCAAGACTTGCCTTCGCCAACAGCTGCGATTGCTTCCAATGAACCATCCGAAACCGTTAAAACGCAAGCGGCCAGCGCCATTCGTGATGCGATTGTATCCGAGGCCGCGCAAACGGGTCCTGCGTTTGATGTGGTGCGCGTAGATGCAAGCGGTTCTGCGGTGATTGCTGGCACAGCAGAGCCGAAAACAGACATTGCGATCACCATGGGCGGTGATGTGTTTGAAACCGTCCAAACCGATAACAACGGTGCGTTTGTGGCACTACTGCAATTGCCCGCCGCTGAGGAAGCGCTGACGGTCGGCCTAAAGCAATTGCGCGATGGGGCCGTGGTGGCGGTGTCTGTGGAAACGGTTTTGGTCGTACCACCTGCGCCCGAA
The DNA here is from genome assembly GCA_938001995.1 of uncultured Amylibacter sp. Taxonomy (GTDB): domain Bacteria; phylum Pseudomonadota; class Alphaproteobacteria; order Rhodobacterales; family Rhodobacteraceae; genus Amylibacter. The sequence continues at coordinate 3,428 of CALLAV010000153.1, forward strand.
TTGGAAGCGGTGACGGCACCGACCATTGTGCTCGCCGACGAAACTGGGGCCGAGGTGCTGCAAGGTGGCGCACGCGCTGCTGGGACAGGTGTTTCCGAAAACCCGCTCAGTCTCGATACGATATCCTATGACACGCGCGGCGCGGTTGTTTTGTCAGGCCAAGGCACGGGTGCGCAGTTTGTGCGGGTCTATGTGGACAATACACCGATTGAAACAGAACTGGTGCCAGATGACGGCAATTGGCGTGTGGTTTTGCCAGATGTGGATCAAGGATTGTACACGCTTCGAGTGGATGAAATTAACCCTGCGGGCAATGTTCAAGCGCGCGTGGAAAGCCCGTTCCAGCGGGTCTCGGCAAAGGATGTTTTGGCCGCAGATGTGACCACAACAGACACAGGCCGTGTGGTTGTGCAGCCCGGCCATACGCTTTGGGAACTGGCCGAGGACACGTATGGGGATGGGGTGAAATATGTTCAGATATTTCATGCCAATCGCGACAATATTCGCGATGCGAATTTGATCTATCCGGGCCAAATTTTCGAATTACCTGAATAAACTGGTGCGATGGGGCGTGTCGGTCTGGTCAATCCAGACCCATCGGCCTATTTACAGGTGTTCAGGAGAATACCAATGCGCAAAACCACCATCACCAACGCCGAAATTGATCGCAAAAGCGGGATGCGCACCATTCGCAAAGTTGCACCCTACTTGTGGCCTGCGGGCGAAATGTCGATCAAGGTGCGGGTCATTTTGGCGCTTTTGACGTTGGTGTTGGCGCGGGTCGTTTCTGTCTCGACACCCTTTTACTATAAGGCGGCGGTGGATGCGCTGGCGCCCGTTGCGGATGCAGCAGAACCCGCCATGCTGTTGGCGATGGGAGCCGTTGGCCTGACCATCGCATATGGGGCGTTGCGGTTATTGTCTGTGGGTTTCAACCAGCTGCGCGACGTCATTTTTGCTCGTGTGGGGCAGCGTGCCTTGCGCAAACTGGCGCTTGAGACATTCGAGCACATGCACGCGCTGTCGCTACGGTATCACATCACGCGCAAGACAGGTGGTCTAAGCCGTATTATTGAACGCGGTGTGAAGGGCGTGGAATTTCTGCTGCGCTTTATGCTGTTTTCCATCGGGCCACTGATCCTTGAATTGATCATGATCTCGGCAATTTTGTTCTTTGTGTTTGACGTTTGGTATTTGGCAGTCGTCGTTCTGACCATCGCAATTTACATTTGGTTCACGTTCAAAGTGACAGAATGGCGCGTGCAAATCCGCAAGGAAATGAATGACCAAGACACGGATGCAAACCAGAAGGCCATTGATAGTCTGCTGAACTTTGAAACCGTAAAATATTTCGGTGCAGAGCAACGCGAAGCCATGCGCTATGACGAGAGCATGAAGGGCTATGAGGCAGCAGCGCTCAAGACGAATTATTCGTTGGCCTTCCTAAACTTCGGACAGTCCTTTTTGATCACGGGCGGGTTGGTGATCGTCATGGTCATGGCTGCGATAGGGGTTCAAAACGGCGATTTGACGGTGGGCGATTTTGTGATGGTGAACGCCTATATGATCCAGATCACGATGCCACTGAATTTCCTTGGCACAGTGTACCGCGAAATCCGTCAGGCGCTGGTGGATATGGGTGAAATGTTTGACCTGCTTGAACAGCCAGCCGAAGTGAAAGACAAGCCAAACGCCAAAGCGCTGGAGGTGACGGGCGGGCATATCGAATTTAAGGCGGTGGACTTTGGTTATGACCCAGATCGCCAAATTCTGAAAACGCTCAATCTGGACGTGAAGCCGGGTCAAACCGTGGCGGTTGTCGGGCCGTCTGGGTCTGGTAAATCCACCATCGGGCGGCTGTTGTTTCGCTTTTATGATGTGAATGGCGGCGGTGTGCTGATTGATGGGCAGGACATCCGCGACATCACACAGACGTCTTTGCATGACGCGCTTGGAATCGTGCCCCAAGATACGGTGCTGTTCAACGATACGATTGGCTACAACATTGCCTATGGGCGCGAAGGTGCGACGCGGGACGATGTGATTGCAGCGGCGAAAGCAGCGAAGATCCACGATTTCGTGGTCGATTTGCCAGATGGGTATGAAACAACCGTTGGCGAGCGTGGGTTGAAGCTGTCGGGTGGTGAAAAGCAACGGGTTGGCATTGCGCGTACCTTGTTAAAAAACCCGCCCATCCTGTTGCTGGATGAGGCGACTTCGGCGCTCGACACGGAAACAGAACGAGACATTCAGGACAGTCTGAGGGCAATGAGCACGGGTCGATCGGTGATCACCATCGCGCACCGCCTGTCTACGATTGTGGATGCAGATAAGATTGTTGTGTTGGAAAACGGGCATCTGGTGGAGCAGGGCACACATGACGAGTTGTTAGAGCTGGGTGCGCGGTACTCGAGCATGTGGCATCGCCAGTTGGCGGATGAAGATGAGGACGGTGTGCAGGTCGCTTAAAGGGGCCGCTGGCGCACTATGAGATAAGCCGCTTGCGCGGCGGATTTCGCTCCGCTGGGGATATTTTTTGCCAGAAGAAAGAACGGCGCGGTGGGAATCCGCGCCGTTTTCATTTATTCCGCTGCTTTTAGCGGCGTAATCGGGGTTGGTGTTGGTGTATCGACCAATGGTTCTGGCCCTTTGTCCGCGATCTCTTCCCAGGTCAGCTCTTGTGCGCGGGCTTTGCCAGCCGCTTTGCGTTGATCGCGGTTTTTACCAATGATGCTGTCTCGCCCTGTGGTAAGTGCGCCAACAAGCGCCCCACTGCGATAGGCGCCCTCTGCCACCCAAACTCGGAAAGCCAGCATGGAGGGCGTGAAAACCAGTGTCAGCACAGTTGCGATGCCAAGACCAAAGACCACGGCTGTGGCGAGTTGTTTCCACCACAACGCAGTTGGCGCATCGATGGAATAGCCGCCATTGGCAAAGTCGATGGACAGGCCGATCATCATTGGTGCAAGGCCCGCCATGGTAGTGATGGTTGTCAGCAGAACAGGGCGAATACGGTCTTCGGCAGTGCGCACAATCGCCTGCAACTTTGGCATATATTTCGCATATTCCTGATAGGTGTCGATCAGAACAATGTTGTTGTTCACCACGATCCCTGCCAGCGCCACGATGCCCGTGCCTGTCATAATGATCGAGAAAGTTTGATCCATCACCAGCATACCGATCAGCACGCCTGTGGTGGACAAGATCACGGCAAGCAGAACCAGAACGGAATTGTAGATGGAGTTGAATTGCGCCAGCAGAATGACGAACATCAGACCCAGCGCTCCTGCAAAGGCATTGCCAAGGAAGGCCGAGGATTCCTCTTGATCTTCTTGATCACCTTCCCATTTCCACGTGACACCTGCGGGCAATGGATTTTCCGCCTCTAGCCATTTCGTGACGGTTTCAATGGCCAGCGGTCCGCTAAAGGGCTTGGCCCCCGCGGTGTCTGCATCAACAAATTCACCATCTGCATTTACGAACAAGGTGGGATCCACGTCGGACTTCACGTCGAAGTATCGTTCTGCGTCGGCACGGTCGATTTTGCCGAGCTTTTGCACTGGAGTGCGCGTGATAAAGTTCGACAACGGAATAAGGCCCGATGCGGTGCGCACACGCAGAGTGTCGATGGTGGACAGGATGCGGTCTTGTTCTGGCAAGCGGACACGGATTTCGATTTCTTCGTCCGAGGTGTCAACGCGCATTGTGTCAAGCAATAGACCACGGGTCACAAGCTGCACCATCGCCCCCACAGACAGCACATCTGCGCCGTAGCGACCCGCGCGTTCCACATCCACGTCGATCTGCCAATCAATGCCGGGTAGGGGCCGCGTGTCTTCGATCTGGGTCAAGCCTTTTGTGCCTTCAAACTTGGTACGCACGATTTCGGCGGCCTCCAGAAGCTTGTCCCAATCTTCGCCCTTCACACGCAAATTCAACGGTTTTCCAGAGGCGGGGCCCATGGCCTGTTCTGTGACCTCGGCTTGGATGCCGGGGATGACTTTGATGCGGTCGTTAATCTCGTCAAGGATGCCTTGGCCAGAGCCAATAGGGCGTTCGGACCAGTTCATCAGTTCGATCTGTACTTGGCCGATGGTGTCGATGGGGGGCGACGCGCCGCCTGTGTTCTGGGTCAAACCGCCTTCGCCTGCAAAGGCAAACGTGCTCTCGATGTATTCGACGTCTTTGATGCTCTCTTCCACCATTTTCAGCAGGCGGTCTTTTTCCGCGAGCGACAGGTTACCGCGCGCGCGCACGTAAGCGTTGGCACGCTCGGGTTCGGTTGTCACAAAGAATTCGACACCTTTGGAGTTTTCCCCAAAGTAGGTGAAGACCGACATCACAAAAATCGCCACTGCCACGATAGACACGATTGGCATGATCGGGTTGCCTGTCAGCGCATGGATGAACCAGCCAAATGGCGAGCGTTTATAGCCTGCGCGGATTTTCTGTTCGCGGCGGACTGGGGTGATAGAACCGCCAGTGATGGACAGCGCCATACAGCTGATGATGAACA
>CALLAV010000154.1 GCA_938001995.1 uncultured Amylibacter sp.
AAAACAACGTATTGCCATTGCCCGTGCCATCTTGCGCGATGCGCCGGTTTTGTTGCTGGATGAAGCAACCTCGGCGCTGGATGCAGAAAGCGAACGGCTGGTGCAAGACGCGTTTGATACCCTATCCCAAGACCGCACAACGCTGGTAGTCGCGCACCGTTTGGCGACAGTGAAACAGGCGGACCGGATCATCGTTTTAGATGGCGGCAAAGTCGTTGCACAAGGCACGCATGATGCGCTGGTGGCTGAAGGTGGGCTATATGCACGGCTGGCGAAATTGCAGTTTACCGATGGGTTGATTGGGTAAACGACGTTTTTTCGTTTAAAATAAATGCGCATGATTAATGCAAAGTTAATTAAGACACTGCTCCTATGAAGCGTCTTGTAAGACGCGTCTAAAAGAGCGTCTTGTTTGAAGCTTCATATATGAAGCTTCAAGGGAGGCGTGTCTTAAAGTTCACAAGGCAAAAACACCTTAACGCCCTTTGGCGATTAGCCTCAGTCAACTGGTGGTGCGTGGCGGATATGTAAACACTTGGCTTGTAAGACGTTTGTGGAAAGGCTGGTGCCCTTGGATTTTCGCAAAACACTTTAATACAGCAACGCATCCCGTTCGTCTTGCGCCATATCTGTGAATGCAGCCCCTTGCCAGACCAGCAATCGCGCCGCATTGAACCAAACCGCGAGCGCTTCGCGAAACGTCATACGAATGCCTGCACGGATCCGCTCTCCACGAAACTTTCGAGCATGAGCCAGAGTAATTTTTTGTGCCCCAAAGGCTTTGAATGTGGCCCAACTGCGGGGCAGGTGGAACCCTTCGGTGACAAGGATGATATGCTGCGCGCCTTGCCAATCAGGCTTGGAAAACAGGGCGTTTTGCAGCGTTGAGTAGGATTTCCCCTCAAAGCTCGTAGCCGTTTCGGGAACACCGGCTTCAATAGCGCGAGCCGCCATTTGTGCCCCAGCGGACGGCGCGTTCGGTGAGGCAAGACCGCCCGTGAAGTGGATGCGCGGCGCAGCGCCTGTTTTGAACAGCGAAACACCTTTGTCGACGCGCACAGTAGAGGAGGTGTGCAACGTGCCTTTAGGCGACATGCCACCGCCTAGAACGACGATTAAATCTGCTTTGATATCAGTAGGTTCCCACAGAGGTTGCAACGTCGCAAAACCCGCTACAAATACCAGCGTACAAAGGTAAATCACAACGCACCAAGCGATCAATCGGCGTATCGAGCGGAAAAGCGGCACGGGGTCCCCTGATTTGTTCAAAATCCAGCGCCAAGGCTGGACCTGCTGCGCGGAATAGGCCATATAAGGCGAAGCCAAACAAGGGTCTCTGGGCACGGATTGGCTGTAAGACCTTTCGTATGTTTGAATTGGCGGCAAACCGCCCAAATATGCGCCAAAATGAGCACAAACAAAGAGTGGTGCGATGCTAAGATCGATTTTGCGAATTTTTACGTGGTGGGATGGTCAGACCTTGAACACACAGTTTTGGTCTTGGCGCAACGGCGTGAAAGTCGGTGAAGACGGCGAGGGGAATGTGTTCTACCAAAACCGCGACGGATCGCGGCGCTGGGTGATTTACAACGGCGAGGCAGAGGCCAGCCGCGTGTCCCCCGAATGGCATGGCTGGCTGCATCAAACCTATCAAGATCCCCCAACCGAGGCTCCGTTGCCTCGCAAGGCATGGGAAAAAGATCATCTTGAAAACCTGACAGGGACGGCTCTGGCTTATGCGCCTGCGGGCAGTTTGCGAGCAGAGAAACCTGCGGCGCGCAGTGACTATGAGGCGTGGACGCCTGAATAGGCGACGGCTTTAAGGCGCGAGCGATAAAGGGTGCGACATGGCAAATAGTGCAGCAGAAACAACAATAGGCGCGGTGGTCTTGGTCGCCGCAGCGGGATTCCTGTTTTACGCAGGCACCACGGCAGGCCTTTCTGGCCCAACCGACAGCTACACTGTGAAAGCGTCGTTTCGATCCGTAGAGGGCGTGTCCCTTGGCACAGACGTGCGCCTCGCGGGGGTGAAAATCGGCTCGGTCACGGGCTTGGAATTGAACCCGCAAACATTTCGTGCAGAAACTGCACTGTCAGTGGACAAAGAAATCATTTTGCCAGACGACAGTTCGGTGGTGATCGCCTCCGAAGGACTGCTTGGCGGAAATTTTGTGGAAATTGTTCCCGGTGGATCCGAATTCAACCTCGATGACGGGGGCGAATTGCTGGACACACAAGGATCTGTCAGCCTTATTTCTTTGCTGCTGAAGTTTGTTAGCGGCACATCTGAATGATCCGTATTCTGGCAGTCTGCTTGGCCGTTATGTTGCCCATTGCAGCCACGGCGCAAAGCAATGTGAAAACCAAAGACGGCACGATGGTGCAACTGCGCGCGCTCGATACCATCACGGGATTGGTCGAAGACATCGAAATGGCTGTGGGAGATACCACGGTGTACGAGCGGTTGATGATTTCTGTCAAAGAATGTCGGTATCCGCGCGCCAATATCAATTCGGACGCTTTTGCCTATTTGGTAATCCGCGATGTGCGCGAAACCTTGCCTGCGTTTGAAGGCTGGATGATTGCGTCTTCGCCTGCGTTGTCCGCACTTGAGCATCCGCGCTACGACGTTTGGGTACTTCGCTGCAAGGTGGACGAATAACGCCAATAGGGGCCCTTTGGGCCATTCCAATGAGCGCTGACGCGCGATTGGGGTTTCACCCCAAACCCCAGGATATTTTTGTTCAAAAGAAACAAAGGCTTGCTGCAATGCAGCGAAGGCGGTTGACTTTTAACCCTTAGCCCTTATGTAAGGCATCGAACGGGCGAACACGCCCACAACCGCGCTGGACTTTCTTTACTGTATTGCCCTTGCGCACACATGAAAGAGAACCGCGTGAATTTCACCGACCTCGGCCTATCTGCGCCGATCCTTAAGACGTTGTCTAACAACGATTATTCCACACCTACACCGATCCAACAACAAGCCATTCCTGCGGTCCTTGCGGGCCGTGACATTGTTGGTCTGGCCCAAACGGGTACGGGTAAAACTGCCGCTTTTGCCTTGCCGATCTTGCACCGATTGTCTGCGAATATCCCAAACGGGCCA
>CALLAV010000155.1 GCA_938001995.1 uncultured Amylibacter sp.
CGCCATCGTGTTGGTCAACTTAACAGGGTCCCAACTTTCTTTCGTCGCCTTATCAAACGCATTGCCGTCAGGCCCGTGGGGCAACATACAGTTGTGCAGCGAAATACCCCCTGGAATGAACCCCTTCGGCTTCGCGTCATAGACGCCATACACGTTGCCCATCAGTTCGGACATGATGTTCTTGTGATACCACGGCGGGCGGAAAGTATTTTCATTCGCAAGCCAACGTTCAGGGAAGATCACAAAATCGATATTCGCCGTGCCTTCCTCGGCAGTTGGTGCGGTCAGCACGGTAAAAATCGACGGATCAGGGTGATCAAAACTGATCGAGCCAATCGTCGCATAGGTCCGTAGATCATATTTATACGGCGCGTAATTCCCGTGCCATGCCACCACGTCCAGCGGGCTATGACCAATCTCGCAAGTGTGAAACTGCCCACACCATTTGATCGTGACACGACAAGGTGTTTCTTTCTCCTCGAATGCCGCCACAGGTGTTTTGAAATCCCTTGGGTTTGCCAAACAGTTCGCGCCAATCGGTCCACGGTTAGGAAGTGTAAATTTCGCCCCGTAATTCTCACACACAAATCCACGCGCTTGCCCGTCAGGCAGCGATACTTTGAACATCATCCCACGGGGTAGCACGCATATTTCAAGCGGTTCCAGATCAATGATTCCGAACTCCGTGAAAATCTTCAGCCGCCCGTCTTGTGGCACGATCAACAGCTCACTGTCGGCGGAATAGAAATACTCGTCCTCCATATCCGTGTTCGCCAGATACACATGGCTCGCCATGCCCACCTGCGTGCCCACATCCCCTGCTGTCGTGAAAGTCCGCATCCCTGTGATAAACGTCAGCGGCTCATCACTAAACGGCACAGGGTCCCAGCGATATTGACCGAGCGAAATCACATCATCCACAATATGCGGCGCGGTTTTCCAATAGGGCATCGCCACTTTTTCAAACTTGCTCGTATGCTTCACACTGGGCCGAATGCGGTACATCCAAGACCGCTCCAACGTCGCGTGCGGCGCTGTAAACGGCGACCCGCTCAATTGCTCAGCATACAGACCATATTCAATTCGTTGCGGGCTGTTGCGCCCAACAGGCAGCGCCCCTGGCAACGCTTCGGTTTCAAAGTCGTTCCCGAACCCTGGCATATACCCTTCGGTCACGCCTACATTGTTGGCAGCTTGTACAACGCCTTTGGGCAACGATTGCTTATTCATGTCAGGTCTCCTGTGGATAGGATTCGTCTCCCTTCCTTATATCGTTGCAAATGCAACGAAGTCAAACCAAAGGTTGCAAATTCCGCCCACTCAGCGCAAATTCATTTCATCTGCAACGAAGCAAAGACACACCGTGACCGATTTCTCTCTCGATGATTTCCTGCCCTATCAATTGGCTGTGCTGTCCTCTCGGATCAGCCGCGAGTTTTCGGAAATCTACGCCGAGAATTTTGGCCTCACCGTGCCCGAATGGCGCGTCATCGTACATCTGCACAATGCAGGCCCCGTATCTGTGCGCGAAATTCAGGCCCGTGTGGACATGGACAAATCCAAAGTATCCCGCGCCGCTACAAGGCTTGAAAAATCGGGGCATATCACCAAAGAAACCAACGCTGATGATCGCCGCCTGTTGAAGCTCGCGCTTACCAAAAAGGGCCACGATTTGATGAAACAGATCATACCCTTGGCAAACGGCTTTGAAGACAAACTTACAAAACGCCTTGGCTCGGACAGCGATGCATTCCGCGCCATGGTTGCTCAATTTGTGAAAGCCAACTCATGATCACACTTTACGACTACTGGCGCTCCTCTGCCGCTTACCGCCTGCGCATCGCCTTTGGTCTTGCAGACCTCGATTACTCTGCCATCTCTGTCGATTTGCTAACGGGTGAAAATCGCAGCGCTAAAAACCTCGAACGCAACCCGCAGGGCCTCGTTCCAAGCGTCACCTTCAACGATGAAACCCTCACTCAATCCCTCGCAATCATCGAATATCTTTCAGATGCGGGCTATCACCACTTCCTTCCTCGTGCACCCCTAGACAAAGCGCACGTCCGCGCACTCTCTTACGCAATCGCAATGGAAATCCACCCCGTCTGCAATCTATCTGTCGCCAAATACGCCTCGGAGCATTCAGAAGAAATCACGATGCAAAGCTGGATGCAGCACTTCATTCCCAAAGGCCTTGCAGGATTTGAAGGAATGTTGAAATCTGACGGCCCCTACTGCTTTGGCGACCAAGTCACGATGGCCGACCTCTGCCTCATCCCCCAAATTTACAACGCAGACCGCTGGGGCGTGGACCTCACTCCTTTTCCCAAAATCCGCGCCATCGCAACGCACCTCAACAAACTGGACGCGGTGAACGCTGCACATCCAGACAACTTCCAACCTTAAAAGGGGCGCAAAACCCGCCCCCTTTTTCTTGATCAAAATATCCAAATCTCAAATTTGCAAACAAGGCGCAGGCGTCAAACGTGTTGTGCCCCATTAACCTCGATCTCGGTCCCCGACACATAAGAACTGCCAGAGGTACAGAGGAAGTAAATCACATCCGCCACTTCCTCAGGCTGCCCAAGCCGTTGCATCGGCAGCTTTTCGACAATTTTATCCGTTCCGGGTGACAGGATACTCGTCTCAACTTCTCCTGGCGCAATGGCATTCACCCGCACGCCCATAGGCCCAAAGTCATGCGCCATTTCCCGTGTAAGTGCCGCCAACGCCGCCTTAGACGTGGAATAGGCCGCCCCCGCAAACGGATGCACACGTGCGCCCGCAATCGACGTGATATTTACCACAGATCCTTTCGCCGCTGCCAGTTCTGCCTGCAAGCCACGCGCCAACACCACTGGCGCGAAAAAGTTCACATGGAACACCTTTCCCCATGTGCGCAGGTCCGTATCAATTGTATTCAGCCGCTCACCCTCTGGTCCTTTAGGTGAAATCCCAGCGTTGTTCACCAGCGCATCCAACTTGCCACCGCGCAGTTTCGACTTCACCTTTTCTACTGCGGCAACTGTTCCATCGGGACTGCCCAAATCCACCTGAATGTGGTTCTCTTCGCCACCCGGCCACGGACAATGCTCCGAAAACGCTTGGCGCGAACAGGTCAGCACCCGCCAGCCTTCGGCACTAAACTTTTTGACCGTCGCGTGACCAATCCCGCGACTGGCCCCAGTCAACAACAAAGTTCTCTGGTCCATCATCCAAATCCTTATGGGTTCGCATATGAACTTAGCCCCTTGGCGCACCCACGGCAAACGGCTAATCAGGAGCAGAACAAAAGGGATCACACCCATGGAGAAATCAAAAGCCATGAAACGCGACAGCATCGCCACCGCCAAAGTGCTCTCGGACGCGCTGCCACATATGCAACGGCACGATGGATCCATCATCGTGATCAAATTGGGCGGCCACGCCATGTCTTCGGACGCGGCCATGGCCAGCTTTGCACGCGACGTGGTTCTGATGCGCCAATGTAACGTGAACCCCGTGATCGTGCATGGCGGCGGACCAATGATCAACGAGATGCTGAAGAAGCTCGACATCAAATCTGAATTTGTGAACGGCAAACGCGTCACCGATGAAGCTACCGTCGAAGTCGTCGAAATGGTTCTGTCAGGCAAAGTAAACAAAGCCATCGTGCAAGCCATCAACGGCCAGGGCGGTCGCGCGGTGGGCATTTCTGGCAAAGACGCCAACCTTCTGAAATGCACCCAAGCCAACCCTGAACTCGGCCTTGTAGGCGAACCCAAAACCGTCGATGCCACCGTGGTCCATTCTCTGATTGCAGACGGCATGATCCCCGTGATTGCCCCCTTGGGCGCTGGCGAAAACGGCGAAACCTTCAACGTGAACGGCGACACCGCAGCAGGTGCCATAGCTGCAGGCCTCTCTGCCGACCGCCTCCTGCTGCTCACAGACGTGGACGGCGTCAAAGACGCGGACGGCGATGTCATCACCTCGCTCACATCCGACCAAGTCGCCAAACTCACCAATGACGGCGTCATCGCGGGCGGCATGATCCCCAAAACCGAAACCGCGCTTAAAGCGGTCAGCGGCGGCGTCAACGCGGTGGTCATCATGAACGGCCAACAGGAAAACGCCTGCCTTCTGGAACTGTTCACAACTTACGGAGCGGGGTCGATGATCCGCGCCTAACGCGCTAGATCAGGTAGATGGAAAACGAAGCAACATATCGCCTTGGCATCTTCATTGGCCTGTTTTTGATACTGGCCCTTGCCGAACATCTGCTACCGCGCCGTCAATTGCGTGCCAAAAAGCCAAATCGCTGGTTCACCAATTGGGCCATCATTGTCTTTGACAGCTTCACCTTGCGCCTGCTCGCCATCGCCATTCCCGCCCTCGCTGTGGGCGCTGCATGGGATGCGGAAACCCGCGGCTACGGCTTGTTCAACCAAACCGATTGGCCCCTTTGGATCGAGTTTGTCCTCGCCCTCTTGATCCTCGATTTTTTGATCTGGGCCCAGCACCTAATCACCCACAAGGTCCCATTTCTGTGGCGTTTGCACCGCGTTCATCACGCGGACACGGATATCGATGTCACCACTGCGATCCGCTTCCACCCAGTGGAAATCGCGCTGTCCATGTTGCTCAAAGTCGGCGCAGTCTACGCGCTTGGGCCTGCCGCGCTTGTGGTGCTGGTGTTCGAAATCATCCTCAACGGCTGCGCCATGTTCAACCACGCCAACCTGAACCTGCCCAAACCCGTCGATGCGGTCTTACGCCTGTTCCTCGTCACCCCCGACATGCACCGCGTACATCATTCGGACAAACGCGCCGAACATGACAGCAATTACGGCTTTTCAATCGCGCTTTGGGATCGGCTGTTTAAAACCTACATCGCCCAGCCAAAGGACGGCCACGACGACATGACAATCGGCCTGCAATGGCAGGACGAGCGCCCAACAAAACTCGGCTGGTCCCTCGCCCTGCCGTTCTTTCGCAAATGACGTATTTCACCATCGAGACAGCCGCCGCCAAGCATGGGCTCGCCATCTACGGTGGCTTTCACGCCGACACGACCGATGGCCTGCCAGGGGGTTACGAAACCCTTCTGATGCTCGGCCCAAGCGCTGAATTCTGGACCCACTTCAAAACAACACCCGAATACATCGACAGCACATCTGATCCAATCGACCGCTGGTCCACCCGAATCTTTTCAGAACTCGCTAAGGATTTAAATGCGACCGCATTCTTGCCCTTCGGTGGGCCACCTTACGCGCCATTCTTGACATGGGCGCTCAAAACAGGCCGCGCGTGGTCGTCGCCTGTCGGGATGCTCGTTCACGATACCACAGGGCTTATGGTGAGCTACCGTGGTGCACTCGCCTTTCGCGATCAACTCGATCTACCGCGTTTACCAGAAAACCCATGCCATCCTTGCGCGAACCCATGCCTCTCCGCTTGCCCCGTCAACGCGCTGTCGGCTGAAAAGGGCTACAACACCGATGCCTGCCACGCACACCTCAATACACCCGAAGGCAAAACCTGCGTGACCGAGGGCTGCCTTGCACGTCGCGCCTGCCCCGTATCCTTGGGCGCAAACCGCACGGCAGAACAATCCGCCCATCACATGTCCTATTTTCACAGGTCCCAAGTATGAAAACGCTGATCCTCACCCGCCACGCGAAATCCAGTTGGGATGACCTCACTTTGCAAGACCATGAGCGCGTTCTTAATGCACGTGGCCGCGCCTCAGCCACAGCCATTGGTCAGTGGCTGAACGCGCAAGGATACAAACCGCAGCAAATGATCTCGTCGAATGCGGCGCGTTGCGTGGAAACATGGGACCTGATCAGCGCCGAACTCCCCAAAGTCGAAAAGTCCTCAACCCACCAGCGCCTTTATCTCGCCGCGCCCACCACCATCTACGAAGCCCTGAAACAAGCCACCCGAGACACTGTCATCATGCTCGGCCACAATCCTGGCATTGGTGAAATCGCAGACGAATTGGTGGCACAGGCCCCAGATCACCCCAAATTCCGCCAGTATCCTACTGGGGCAAGCACGATAGTCACCTTCGATATCCCTGACTGGTCCACGCCGTTTATGGGGACAGGCAAAGTCATAGATTTCATCGTTCCACGCGACCTGACGGAGTGAGAGAATGCAGAATCTGAACCCAATTTGGCAACACACAGATGATCACGCCGAGCGTTTCGTGAAACTCTCCGACGATGTGTTCGACACACCAGAAACGCTTTACACTGAATTCAAATCCTGTGCCGCCCACCGCAAAGCGCTTGCTGAACATGGCTTTCGCATCACCGACGCCGCGGGTGGTTTGCCAACGGCAGTTATTGGCGAAGCGGGAAGCGGTGGCCCTGTCATTGCAATCCTTGGCGAATTCGACGCGCTGCCAGGCCTGTCACAGCATTCAGGCCAAACGGAACCGAACGCAATTGAAGACGGGGCACATGGCCACGGATGCGGTCACAACATGTTTGGCGCAGCCGCAATGCTTGCGGCCACCGCGCTCAAGGACTGGATCGAAGACAACAACGTCCAAGCTACGGTGCGCTATTACGGTTGCCCAGCCGAAGAAGGCGGTGCCGCGAAAACCTATATGGTGCGCGAAGGGCTGTTCGATGATGTGGATGTCGCAATTAGCTGGCACCCCGCCCCTTTCACAGCCGTGAATCAAGAGCCGAGCCTCGCAAATGCACGAATTGATTACACGTTCCATGGCATCGCGTCCCACGCGGCGTTTGAACCCGACATGGGTCGCAGCGGGCTTGATGCCGTTGAACTGATGAACATCGGTGTGAACTACCTTCGCGAACATATGCCAGACGCTGCGCGCGTACACTACGCCTACCTGAACGCAGGTGGCGAAGCGCCGAATGTCGTACAAGCCAAAGCCACGGTGCGCCAATTGATCCGCCACCCAGATTTACCCGGTTGCAAAGATTTGATCGCCCGTGTTGATAAGATCGCCGAAGGTGCGGCCCTGATGACGGAAACGCGGTTGGAACGCAAAGTCTTTTCGGGCGTGTCTAACCTGCTGCCTAACCGCCCCTTAGAAGAGGTCATGCAAGCCGAACTGGACGCCCTTGGACCCGTTCAGTTTGACGCAAACGACCGTGCATTCGCGGCTAAAATTCAAGCGACCCTTCCCAAGGGGGCGCTCGAAAGCAACCTCGGTGTCCTGAACTATACGCCTGCCCCAGACCAAGATATTTCGCTTTGCGACTGGATCAACCCGCTTGATCGGGGCGGTGACGTGCGTGCAGGCTCCACTGATGTGGGCGACGTCAGTTGGGCCGTTCCCACGGTGCAACTATGGGGAACGACATGGACCCTCGGCACGCCGTTTCACACATGGCAAGTTGTGGCTCATGGCAAAACACCTATTGCCCACAAGGGCCTGATCCATGCGGCCAAAGTTATGGCCGCCACAGGACGCGCCTTGATCGAAAATCCAACCGCCTTGGCAGATGCCAAAGCAGCGCATCAAACGCAGCTCGCCAAAACACCTTACGAATGTCCAATCCCAAACGAAACAAAACCCCCGATCCAAAAACCGCCGAGCTGACCTTCCTTTTTCTTGATGGAAATATCCACGGGGGTCTGGGGGCCGTCAGCCCCCAGCCACCAAACACAAAAAACCCCGCTCTATGGCGGGGTTTTTCAGTTCTATTTCTGTAAAAGTTAGTGACCCAAAATCTGGCTCAAGAACAGTTTCGTGCGATCTGATTGTGGGTTGTTGAAGAACTCTTCTGGTTCGTTCTGCTCTACGATCTG
The DNA here is from genome assembly GCA_938001995.1 of uncultured Amylibacter sp. Lineage (GTDB taxonomy): Bacteria > Pseudomonadota > Alphaproteobacteria > Rhodobacterales > Rhodobacteraceae > Amylibacter. The sequence continues at coordinate 7,777 of CALLAV010000155.1, forward strand.
ACCTTGGTCCATAAAGATAACACGGTTCGCTACCTGTTTGGCAAAGCCCATCTCGTGGGTCACACACAACATGGTCATGCCTTCTTCAGCCAGCTCCACCATCGTATCCAGAACCTCTTTGATCATCTCTGGATCAAGCGCGGACGTCGGTTCATCGAACAACATGATCCGTGGCTTCATGCACAACGAACGTGCAATTGCCACACGCTGTTGCTGACCACCAGAAAGCTGGCCCGGAAACTTATCCGCCTGCTCTGGAATTTTTACCTTCTCCAGATAGTGCATCGCCGTTTCTTCGGCTTCCTTCTTGGGCGTATTGCGTACCCACATTGGCGCCAGCGTCAGGTTGTCGAGCACGGACAAATGCGGGAACAGGTTAAAGTGCTGAAAGCACATGCCAACCTCGCGCCGGATTTTGTCGATGTTCTTCAGATCAGACGTCAGCTCAATGCCATCTACGATGATATCGCCCTGCTGGTGCTCTTCCAGACGGTTGATACAGCGGATCAACGTGGATTTTCCGGACCCGGACGGCCCCGCAATCACGATCCGCTCACCGCGTTGCACGGTCATATCAATGTCGCGCAACACGTGGAACGCACCGTACCACTTGTTCATCTTGGTGATCTGGATGGCGACCTCGTCGGACACACCCATGTTGGAACGATCTATTTCACGATCAGTAGCTATTTGTGACATATTTTGGCTCCTTAGTGGCCAGTCTTAAGCTTGCGCTCAAGATACATGGAATAACGGGACATGCCGAAGCAGAAGACGAAGAACATCAATGCGATAAAGCCATACAGCTCCCACACGATACCGTTCCAGTTTGCGTCAGCACGAATGTTGTTGGTCAGACCGATAGGATCCATCAAACCGATGATGGACACCAACACAGAGTCTTTGAACAACCCGATAAAGTTCGAAACGATCCCTGGAATGGAAATCTTCAGCGCTTGCGGCATGATGATCAGCCGCGTTGCTTTCCAATAATCCAAACCCAGCGCATCCGCTGCTTCGTACTGGCC
>CALLAV010000156.1 GCA_938001995.1 uncultured Amylibacter sp.
GGGCCAATGTTTGCGGCCAAATCCTAACGTTTTTTCAGTAACTCGTCTGTGTGCGCGCCGAGTTTTGGGGCGGCGGTTTTCATGGCGAGATCGCTGTCCGAAAAACGCATAGGCGAGCGGATTGCTGGCAAGCCTTCGAGCTCCATTTGCATGCCGCGCGATTGGATGTGCGGGTCGGCGAACAACTCGTTCATGTCGTTGATGGGACCTGCCGGCACGACGTTGGCTTCGCACGCTGTAAGCAGTTCCGCTTTGGTGTGTTTCACCGTTTCATCACGCAGGATCGGCACAAGGATTTCGCGGTTGGTCACGCGGTTTGGGTTGGTGTCAAAACGCAGATCATCGATCAGGTCTTCCCGGCCCAAGACTTCACAAAAACGGGCGTATTGACCGTTGTTGCCGCATGTAACAATGATATGGCCGTCCGAAGTGGGGAATACTTGGTAAGGTACGATGTTGACGTGGGCGTTGCCCGTAAGGCCAGGTGCGTTGCCTGTGGCCAGCGTGTTGAAGCCTTGGTTTGCAGTAACAGCGGCAGCCACATCTAACAGCGCCATGTCGATGTGCTGTCCGCGCCCTGTTTTTTCGCGATGCGTAAGGGCGGCTTGGATGGCGATGACGGAGTAGAGGCCCGTGAAAATATCGGTGACCGCCACGCCATATTTTTGCGGCTCGCCACCGATTTCACCCGTGACGGACATCAGGCCTGACATGCCCTGCATCAGAAAATCATAGCCAGCGCGCGGAGCGTATGGGCCTGTCTGTCCAAATCCAGTGATGGAACAGTAAATGAGCCGCGGGTTTGCGTCTTTCAGGCTGTCATAGTCGAGGCCGTATTTGGCGAGACCGCCGACCTTGAAGTTTTCAATGACGACATCGGCTTCTGCAATCAAACCGAGTAGATCTGCCTTTCCTTCGGGCGTGCGAAAATCAACGATGACGGATTTTTTACCCCGATTGCAGGCATGGAAATATCCCGCCGCTTTGTCATCCCCACGATCAATGAACGGAGGCCCCCAGCGGCGCGTGTCGTCGCCTTCGGGAGCTTCGATTTTGACCACTTCGGCCCCAAGATCGGCGAGGGTTTGGCCCGCCCATGGGCCAGCCAAAATGCGAGCGAGTTCGACGACGCGCAGGCCGTTCAAAGGTGCGTTAGACATGAAAAAGGCTTTCCGAAACGTGACAAGTTTCAGAAAGCCTAGCGGTATTCGTAAGAACCATCCAGTGCGGCGTTGCGTTACGCCTCTAGTTCTTGATCGATCAGGTCCGCAAGTTGTGTGTAAGACATGTTCGAATACTTCGTTCCATTCACGAATAGCGTTGGGGTCGAGTTCACATCGTCCTTCGCTGTGGTTTCCTGGAACCGAGCAACAAGTGCCTCTGCCATCGGCTGGTTGTTCAGGCAGGCATCCATCTGTTCGTTAGACAGACCTGCGATCAAGCCGATTTTGCGCATTTCCGCAACAACAGTCGGAGCATCCCCAGCACGAGACCATTCTGGTTGACGTTTGTAGAGCATATCTGTGATGCCGAAGAATTTCGTGTCATCACACCGGGCAATCATGGATGCCCACAGGCCAAAACGATCAAAATACACATCGCGATAGATGAAGTTGATTTTGTTGGTGTCGATGTAGTTCGCTTTAAGCTGCGGGTAGGTATTCGTATGAAAGCTGGCGCAGTGTGGGCAGGTGTAAGATGCGTATTCTATCACGGTGACGGCGCTGTCTGGATTACCCAAGGACATTTCTTTCACGTCCAACGCCTCTTGTGCGAAAGATTTAGTGCCTAAAAGTGGCGTTGCAGCCATAGCGGCCAAAGTTGTGCGGCGGGTGATCATCGCTTGATCCTCTCAGATTATTTGCGGGGTTTGGTTAGGATGTTTTCGCCCAATGCAGCCAATGCGGCGCGCAGGCCCTCATCTGTTACATCGGAAACGGTGGATTGAACTTCGGCCTTTTCTTCGGGTGCAAGGCTGCGTCGTTTCGGTTTCTCCGCGTCAAAGCTGGCTTGCCCTTCGGCGAAACCTGTTGGTGCGGTTTGCGTCACATGAATACGGCTGATGGCGGCATAGCCATAAGTAGCGTTCACGCGTTCTTTGATCTGAGGCAGTTGCATCTGTACCATCGGCGCGTTTGCGCCCGTGGTTAGCAAGGTCAGCGTCGCGCCCATGCCTTGGCGGGTATACCCAACCTTCACAGGGCGCGCAATTTTGGCCACGGCGGGGCCTGCAATTTCAGACCAATGGGTCAGCAGGCGCGTTTCTGAAAAGCCACGTGTTTCGGATGCTTTGCGGATCTGCGCGCTAAGAATGCCACCCGTTTGCGCAAAACCACGGCTAAAGCGCTTGGAGCGCTTTGGCTTTGTCGGTGTTTTTTGCGTTTTTGCGGCGGGCATGGTGTCTTAACCTCTGATTCACACTATCTTACGGTGACTTAAGATGTATGTCACAGATTACACGGGTTAGGGGCGATAAACATTGCGTTATAATGAAGCGCGACAGGCAGCGGATTTGCTGGATTGGTATGATGGGCACGCGCGCGAAATGCCGTGGCGCGTGCCCCCTATGGATCGCAAGGCTGGCGTGCAGCCGAACCCCTATCACATCTGGATGTCCGAGGTGATGTTGCAGCAAACCACCGTGGCGGCCGTAAAGGACTACCATCGCAAATTTGTGGCCAAATGGCCGACGGTAGGTGATCTTGCATCAGCCGAAGATGCGGACGTTATGGCAGCTTGGGCGGGGCTGGGGTATTACGCGCGAGCGCGAAATTTGTTGAAATGCGCAAGGGTCGTGGCAAATGAGCTGAACGGTGTGTTTCCAGATACTTATGATGCGTTGATCAAGTTACCAGGTGTCGGCCCTTACACAGCGGCGGCTGTGGCGTCTATTGCGTTTGATCGACGGGCCGTTGTGCTGGATGGGAATGTCGAACGGGTTATGGCGCG
>CALLAV010000157.1 GCA_938001995.1 uncultured Amylibacter sp.
CCAAGTCAATTATTTTAAGGGTGGTTTAGGGAAACAAAAACGGGCCGCACAGCACAAGCTGGCGGAGGATACAATTAGCGTCGGCGTCGCGACGAAGCGTATGTTTTTGTGTTTTCCATGACCGTTTCATAGGGCGCAACCCGCGCCAGCGTCAAGCGCCTTGTACGAAATACGCATCAGACGGAATAAACCGCGCCATCTTTGCCGCCTGTGCCATCTGCGCCTCGTGATCCCGCGTTCCGATCATCACAACCGCGTCGCTTGGCAATTGCAACGGGTCCAAAACCGCCCGCACTGCAACGCGTGCAGCAGACCAGCCCAGCGGCCCTTCTGCTTCGGGGGCTGTGCTGACAAACGGCACACCCGCCACATGGCTCACCTCTGCACGAAACGCCTCGGCATCCTCACCCGACGGGGCAAACCCCATCAGCTGCACCCGCTCCAACCCCTTCAGCTTTTCCTGCACGGCATCAGGCATCTCCAACCGCTTGCGCAACCGCAACTGCAATCCATCAACCGTAAACAAGAACCCCACCACATCACGGCCAGAGCCCAACAGGATCGACGCATATTGTGGATATTCCAGCCCCAACTCTCGCGCCCGATTGATCCTTGTGCGCACCACTTCGATCGGCATGCGCTTCCCGATCAACGCCTTGCGCGACTGCGTCCAGCAATGCCGCTGCCACCCACGTCCCAATTGGTTCGGTCCGCCGTTGTGTCCAATCCCCGCCATGTCACGCTCCTTACATCTTTACAAAATCGTCGATCCGCCCCATGCACAAGTCAAGCAAACGCCCCGCGCTTCTGCGTATTTCAGCGGCTCAGCCAACACTTTGATCAATTCTTAGGCAGTCCGATGACCCCGCCCGTTCAAAATCCACGTCGCGCCGCGCTTATGGTCCTTCTGGCCAGCGCTCTGTTTGCGGCAACGACCATCATCGCCAAATTCCTCGGCACGACGGAAAATCCGCTGCACCCTATGCAGGTTTCTGCCGGGCGGTTCTTCTTTGCCTTCCTCGCGATCAGCACGTTCGCCGCGATTACACGCCCCACCATCACCAACCCGAACCTTCCGCTGCATTTCGGCCGCTCCTTCCTTGGCTGGATGGGCGTCACGCTGATGTTCGCGGCCGTTGCCCGCATCCCCCTGCCCGACGCCACGGCGATCAGCTTCCTCAACCCTGTTTTCGGAATGCTGTTTGCCATCGTGATCCTGCGCGAAGTGATCGGTAAATGGCGCTGGTTGGCAGCAGCTATCGCACTCCTTGGCGCGGTTATTCTGCTGCGCCCAAGCGGGGCCAGCATCCAACCCGCTGCCTTGCTCGCCCTTGGGGCGGCCATGGCCATGGGCCTTGAAATCATCTTGATAAAGTTTCTGTCAGGTCGCGAAAACCCCGTGCAGATCCTGCTGTTTAACAACACCATAGGCGCAGCCATTGCCTGCACTGCCGCGTTCTTTGTGTGGCAATCCCCAAGTCCGATCCAATGGGTGGGCCTTGTCAGTATCGGCCTCATTATGGTCACAGGCCAAGCCTTGTTTATTCAGGCCATGCGCAGTGGCGAGGCCTCCTTCGTTGCGCCCTTCAGCTATGCCACGCTGGTCTTTGCCACGGCCTATGACTACTGGGTGTTCAGCGCCAAGCCCGACGCCATTTCTATCCTTGGCGCGGTGATTATCCTGTCGGGCGCTGCCCTTCTGGCTTGGCGCGAGGCACGCCACGCATCAACGTCCTAACTTTTTGCAAACGCAATCAGGTCACACTGTGGATTGATAAGACCGATTCGTCTTGTAACGCCCCGCGCAGACAGAGTATGGTGCGGCCTGATATAGAATTCCGCGCTGGGTCCGCCCCGCGCCAGCGTTAAGGAGACAGCCATGTCTTGGACAGATGACCGCGTAGAATTGTTGAAAAACATGTGGGGCGAAGGCAAATCCGCCAGCCAAATCGCCAAAGAGCTTGGCGGGGTTACCCGCAATGCTGTGATTGGCAAAGTTCACCGTTTGGGCCTGTCCAACCGCGCAACCCCTGCAAAAACCGCCAAGGAAAAGCCCGCCCCGAAAGAGGCCGCAAAACCAAAAGCAGCGCCAAAACCCGCGGCGAAACCATCGCCAGCGGCAGAAATGGCCAAAAACCCGGTTGCCCTGCCGATCCGCAAGCCGATCATCACCGCAGGCCAACCGCTGCCACCCCAGCCCAGCAACTCTGAAATCAGCGAAGAAGCACTGGCAACAGTGGCTGAAGTAGAAAAGAAGGCGAAAAAGCTGGAACTGATGCAGTTGACCGAGAAGACCTGCAAATGGCCAATTGGTGATCCTGCAACCGAAGAATTCTGGTTCTGCGGCCTAAACGTGCAAACGGGCAAACCCTACTGCGAAGCCCACAACGCCGTGGCGTTCCAACCAATGTCAGCACGCCGCGACCGCCGCGCGCGCTAATGCCCCTCCAGCCACCGATCCCGATCCTGCGCATCTTTGACGAAGCGCGGGCGCGGGATTTTTATGTGGATTACCTAGGGTTTTCCATAGTGTTCGAACATCGTTTCGAACCTAACAGCCCAATTTACATGGGTTTGGCACGCGATGGATGCGCCCTACACCTTTCAGAACACAACGGCGATGGCACTCCAGGCACACGGTTGCGCATCCCGCTTGATGACGTCACAGCCTTTCATGCGTCACTTGATCCAAACTATCGCTACGCGCGGCCGGGTCTTCAGGAACAACCCTATGGCACGCGGGAATTCACTGTGACGGACCCCTTTGGAAACTCGCTTATCTTTTCACAAGATATTTGATTAACCCTTCTAACGGTTTGCTGTGATAAGGTTGACCTAACCCGCAAAAACACCATCTAATCTGCAACGACACCGCAACAGAAAACTCATGATCAGCTATACGCTAAAATGTGAACACGACCACACCTTCGACAGTTGGTTTCAATCTGCCGAAGCGTTTGACAAACTGTTGGCCGCGGGCATGGTCACCTGTTCCGTTTGCGGCACGCTTGGTGTGGAAAAGGCAATCATGGCCCCCCGCGTTCGCCCTGCACGAAATGCCGCCAAACCCACCGCTGGGGCACTATCCGCCCCCGCGTCCCCCGCCGAACAGGCGTTGGCGGAAATGCGCAAGATGGTTGAGGAAAACTCAGAAAATGTCGGCGATAACTTTGCGGATGAAGCGCGTAAAATCCATGATGGCGATGCGCCAGAACGTTCCATCATCGGCCAAGCCAAACCAGAAGAGGCAAAGGCCCTTGTAGAGGACGGCATCCCAATCGCTCCGTTGCCGTGGGGCAATAAGAAGCGCGCAAACTAAAACCCTCTTCCCCTTACGCTCTATCCCGCGTAAGACGTGCGCGAACGATTAAATTAACCTTTGGGACCCAACACTATGCCCCGTTTGGTCATGAAATTTGGCGGCACGTCCGTAGCCGATCTCGACAAGATCGCCAATGCCGCAGACAAAGTCCGTCAAGAAGTCGAAAACGGCTATGAAGTTGTGGTTATCGTGTCCGCCATGTCGGGCAAAACCAACGAACTCGTTGGCTGGGTCAAAGACAGCGCGCCCGAGGGTGGCATTTACGACCGCGCCGAATATGACGCGGTGGTATCGTCAGGCGAGAACGTCACTTCTGGCCTGATGGCTATGCGCTTGCAAGCGATGGGCATCTCTGCACGCAGTTGGCAAGGCTGGCAGGTCCCGCTGCTATGCACAGGCCAGCACGAAGCCGCACGTATCGATGCAATCCCCTCCGAAAACCTAGACGCTTCATTTGCGTCTGGCTGCAAAGTCGCGGTTGTTGCTGGCTTTCAAGGCGTAATGGAAGACGGCCGCATCGCAACCCTTGGGCGCGGCGGATCAGATACCACTGCTGTGGCCTTCGCCGCCGCCCTTGATGCAGAACGCTGCGATATCTACACTGACGTTGATGGTATTTATACCACCGACCCGCGCATCGTGGCAGACGCGCGCAAGCTGCACAAAATCTCTTACGAAGAAATGCTCGAACTCGCCTCCCTTGGGGCCAAAGTCCTGCAAACCCGCTCCGTTGAACTCGCCCGATCTTATCGCGTGCGCCTGCGGGTTCTGTCCAGTTTTGAAGAAGACATCTCTGCCGAAGTCGGCACACTCGTTTGCTCAGAGGAAGAAATCATGGAAAACATCCGCGTAGTCAAAGGCGTTGCCTATTCTCGTGATGAGGCCAAAATGACCCTCGTCTCTGTCGCCGACCGCCCAGGCGTCGCTGCTGCGATCTTTGGCCCGCTGGCCGATGCAGGCGTGAACGTCGATATGATTGTGCAGAACATTTCCGAAGACGGTCGCACAGATATGACCTTTTCTTGCCCCGTGGATCACGTACCGTTGGCCGAGGCCGCGATGCAAAAAGCCACTGACGAAGGTGAATTGAATTATCGTGATTTGCTCACCGACACAAACGTCGCGAAAATCTCGATTGTCGGCAATGGAATGCGCTCGCAGGCGGGTGTGGCAAAGAAAATGTTTGAGGTTCTGGCAAGCCACAACGCCAACATTCAGGTCATCACCACGTCTGAGATTAAAATTTCTGTGCTCGTGGACCGAAAATACATGGAACTAGCCGTCCGCGCACTGCATGATGAGTTTGAACTCGCAGACGCATAGGGGATACCCTTGGTTAAATCACGTCTAGACAGTCGGCAACTGCTCACGCGGTTGCGCGACACGCTGGCAGAAGACGGCGACGGGCAACAACGGCTCGACCACATCACGCAATTGGTGGCGGCGGGTGTTGGGGTCGAAGTGTGTTCAATCTATCTGCGTCGTGATCGTCAAACGCTGGAACTGTGTGCCACCGAAGGCCTGAAGAAAGAATCCGTCCACGTCACGCGCATGCGCTATGGCGAAGGCCTTGTGGGTCGCGTCGCAAAAGAGGCGAGCCCCGTGAACGCCGACGACGCCACCAAGGAAAAGGGCTTTCGCTACATGCCCGAAACGGGCGAGGAAATGTATTCTTCTTTCCTCGGCGTTCCAATCCAACGTTTGGGCGAAGTCCTCGGCGTTTTGGTCATCCAGTCCAAGGCCCAACGCAAATATTCCGAAGACGATGTCTACGCGCTCGAAGTGGTGGCAATGGTCATCGCCGAAATGAAGGAGCTGGGCGCATTTGTGGGCGACGGCGAAGCGATGACCGCTCCGCACCAACGGCCAATCATGTTCACAGGGGGTTCTGCCCAAGAAGGCGCTGCACGGGGCAATGTTCTACTGCATGACCCGCAAATCGTAATCACCAACCCCGTCGCCGACGACCCCGAAGAAGAAAAACGTCGCCTGAACGAAGCGATGGACAGTTTGCGCATATCCGTCAACGATATGCTTTCCGCCACCAAAAAAGAGAGCGATAACGAGCAGTTAGAGGTGATGGAAGCCTACCGTATGTTCGCCAATTCCAAGGGTTGGCGCTCGCGGATGGAAGCCTCTATCGACAGCGGCTTGGCGGCCGAAGTGGCCGTGGAAAAGGAACAATCTGCTACCCGCGCGCGCATGGCCCGCGTTCCCGATCCTTACCTGCGCGAACGCTTGCACGACCTTGACGATTTATCAAACCGCCTCTTGCGCATCTTGACAGGCCAAGGACGATCCGAAGGCGAGGCCCTCCCCGAAAACGCAGTCCTTGTCGCGCGTAACAT